>NZ_MAUH01000071.1:0-148244 GCF_001693475.1 Chryseobacterium sp. CBo1 | reverse complement strand
CTCTCAATTTTGTGAGAATAAAATCGTAAATTGCATCTAGGTTATTCATGAATGTATTTGATTGGTAGTCAATACAATTTACAAATTTTTGTAACATGAATAACTTTTTTTATAATGCACTACGGGTTTGTTTAATTTTTTAAGCCGAATTTCTGCTTGCGTTGATATTTCCAAACAATGAGCGTGTCACCAGTTTTTCATACGCTTCTTTGTTACCTTCGCCCTTCTGAATCTTCATCAAAGCATATTGCTGAATACTCAATAAAGGCAAAACAATGCGCTCACGGATCTTAACAGATTTTCTGGAAAGCGGATCTTCCTGCTGAAGTAATTTAAATCCGGTCAATTCCAACATAATATCTTTAGAAAGTGAATATTCATCAAATAAAACATTCCAGAAAGCCCCAAATTTCGGATTATCCTTTATATAATAGGTCAGCGGAAAATACGTTTTATTCATACTCATCATCGAGTTTAAAACAAGTGTTTTAAAGAAGTCTGAACCTTTGTAAAGTTCTCTTACTTCTTCAAATCTTCCCTGCTCTTTCATCTCCTGCATTGCAAATCCGAAACCAAAAAAACCGGGAACATTTTGCTTCAACTGAGACCATGACCCCACAAATGGAATTGCACGGAGATCTTCAAACTTCAGCTCATTACTACCTCCTCTTTTTGAAGGGCGGCTTCCGATATTTGTTTTTCCGTAATATTCAAGGGTACTCATTTCCTGAAGATAAGGAACGAACATCGGATGCGCTTTTAAATCTGAATATTTCTGATAGCTGATTTCAGCTAATTCTATGATTAAAGCTCTTTCTTTTTCCGTTAAATCTTTTTTGGAATTTTTGAAAACATCATTTTCTATTCCGGCCGTCAGAAGCTGTTCAAAATTGTATTTCGCCTGTTCTTTATTTCCGAAAATACTAGTAATCGTTTGCCCCTGAATGGTAAGTTCAATTTTATTATTGGCAATTGTTTTTCCCTGGGAAGCGTAGAAATCATGGGTTTTTCCACCACCTCTTGCCGGTGGACCGCCTCTTCCGTCGAAGAAAATGACTTTAATTCCGTTTTCTTCTGATAATTTGGTTAAAACTTCTTTTGCTTTATAAATTTCCCAGTTTGCCTTCAGATAACCGCCATCTTTTGTTCCGTCTGAGAAGCCAAGCATAATGGTCTGCTGATTTCCTCTTCTTTCCAAATGTTTTTTGTAAATAGGATTCTGATATAATTCGTTCATTACATTTTCAGCATTTGCAAGACCTTCCATTGTTTCAAAGAGCGGAACAATATCCATATTGATTTCCTCGTCATGATAACCGCAAATTTTAAAAAATGCATACACATTCATCACATCTTTTACCGCATCAGAATTGGAGATAATGTAACGATTCATACCTCTCAATCCGTTCAGTTGCTGAATTTCTGAAACCTGAGAAACCGTCAGTAAAGTATCTTTTACAATATCTTCAAAATCATCAGGATTCACTTTTTCTGAGGTTTGAATTAATTGGTTAAATTTATCTTCAAAAGATGAATTGCTATTTCCATTAAGCTTTTCAAAAACCGTATCGATCACTTTCTGATGAATTCTGCTGTCTTGTCTCACATCTAAAGTTGCAAAGTGAGTTCCGAAGATTTTCACACGATCCTTAAAATCAAGCAACACCTCAATAAATAATGAATTATGCTGTTCTACAAGAATCTTTTCTGCTTCTTCAATTCTATTGATGATATCGTCTGCTGTTATTTTTTCGCTTCTGAAAATAGCCGAATACAGTTCATTGCTTAGCTTCGTTAAAGCATCAGAAACTCCTCTGAAACTCAATCTTCTTCTAACCGATTTTAAATGATTGTAATATGCTTTCAAAATGGCTGAATGAAGTTCTTCCGCCACTCTTTTTGTGACATCTGCCGTTACAAACGGGTTTCCGTCGCGGTCACCTCCCGGCCAGAATCCAAGCTGGATCAGATCTTCATGCAAATGAAAATGATCATTATTGAATGTTGATTTTATTTTGGTGAAAAGTTCACCAATCGAATCATAATACACATATCTCAGATAATAAATGATGCTCATTGCTTCATCAATCGGAGTGGGTTTTTCTTTATTAACAAAAGGAGTTTTTCCCAACTGTTGTAAAAGTGCATCAATGTTCGTAATTGAATCGGTCGTTATTGCATTTCTCAGATCATGCAAAATTCTCTGAACGGAATTCGGATAAAACTGAGTAGGATGTGCCGTAAAAACAACTTTCACAGAGAAATCCTTCAGTTTTTCACGTACTTTCTCAAGCTTGTGGTCGTGATATGATCTTTCGTAAAGATTAATAACCGTTCCGCTGTCACTTTCTGAATGGAGATTAGGAAATGCGGCATCTTCAATGCTATCAAACAAAACTACCTGTCTTTCAATATATTGAATAATTTTAAAAAGCAATTCAAGCTTTTGCTCCTCAGTTTCCAAATCGGTGTGATTTTTAAAAAATTCTTCGACAATTTCTACCGGAGTTTTTCCCTGATCATAACCGATTCTACTTTCTTCACAGAGAAACGGAAGCAACATCCCGATATTCGTCATTTTATCATAAGGAAGGCTCATAAATAATGAATTGTAGATCTGGAACTTATTTTCCACGATCTGCCTGAATTTTTCTGCGCGTTTGTCGTGTATCATACAACAAATGTGGGAATTTTACAGATAAATAACAATAAGAATTTAAAACAAATATTAAATTATTGCATTAATATTAATTAATTTTGGAAATAACTCTTGTTAGCAATCACATAATAAAGCATCAATCCTATGAAAAAAATATTTGCTTTCTTTTTAATCACTATTCTTCTCACTGCTTGTGGCGAAGAATGCTACAATCCACCACTACCAATCGTTTTTGAGTTTGTTGATTCTAATGGTGAAAATCTTATCACAAACGGAACACTTACCACTTATACCATTAATGAAGAAAATCAGGCCGGAGTACAGCTCAGCAAAACTGATGATGATAAAGTTCTTCTGGAAAACGTGGGCGCTTACAATGGTACAAAAAATTATAATTTCTTTTCTAATATCAAAAATTTTGACTTTTCAATAGAATCGTCAGAATTTAAAGGAGGTTGCGATGGCTATCAAATCAATAAACTGACATTTACCGGGATTGCCATTGATGTGATTGATTCAAACGGATATTATAAGATTGTACTGCAATAATTTTATTTATGAAATGATTTATACCTTAATAAGAGCGATTTAATAACAAAATAAGATCAATATTTTTTCAATATTAAGGGAATTTTAATTTAAAAATTCCCTTATTTTTTGTAGTTTCGTAAGATTCAAATACAAAATATCCAGATTATGCTCAAGAAAGTCATGCTGTTGCTGTGTTTTTTCTTATTTTTTATTTCATGCAAGAAAGATTGCTACACTGCTCCGGAAAAGGTTGTTTTTGAATTTGTGAATAGTTCTGGAGAAAATCTTACTGAAAACAATCAGCTTGGTAGTTTTGCCATACAGGAAGATGCAGGAAACGGGAATTATACCGGGATACCTCTTACAAAAACAGCTGATTATAAGGTAATTGTTGAAAAAATAGGATCTTACAACGGAACCAAACATTATCAATTTGTTTCAGGCATCAAATTATTTGATTTTTCAGTTCGATCTTCGTCTGTGACAACAGATTGCGACGGCTTTCAGATTGATGAGATTTATTTTGAAAATGTAACAGCTACAAAAGAAAACGGATATTATAGAATTGTATTGGATTAAAATGATGAAAGCAAATAAATTATCAGAACGAAGTTTGGAAGAGTTAGAATCTAAGAAAAAAATGATTCAGGGTGCAGCAATAGGAATTGGTATTGTAATGCTCATTGCCTGTTTCATACTTTTTTATTTTGCGGTAATTACAGGTAATTTTGCGCTGATTGCTGTAGCGTTTGGCAGCTTTTTTACTTTGATGCCCACCTTGATGATTCTCAACCAAATCAATGCTGAAATTAAATCCCGAAAATCTAAATATTTGTAAATAAAAATTCATTCACCATGAAAAAACTTATTTTATTTTCCATTTTCGCATTCTTTACATCCCAAATGAGTGCTCAGTATAAAAAGATTTACTCATATGGTGACTATAAAGAAAACTGGGCTTTGGTAAAAACAGATTCAGGAAATTATGGTTTTATCGATCAAAACAAAAAGCAGATTGTGTCTCCGATTTATTCAAAAATTGAAAAGTTTGGAAAAATTCACCCTGATTTTGCAGTTGTGAAATCAGTTACCGGACTCTATGGTTTAATCGATAAATCCGGTAATTTGGTAACACCCGCAGAATATGATAAAATAGAAGTTTTCGGCAATATTCATCCTAACTTGGCATTTGTAAAATCAATTGCAGGGCTTTACGGATTCATTGATAACAAAGGGAAGGAAATCGCCCGCCCGCTTTATCTTAAAATCGGAAAATTTGATGAAATCACAAAAGATTTAGCCTTGGTGGAAAATTACACACATGGTTTCGGGATGATCGACACCAACGGAAAAGAGGTTTTGCCAACTACTTATACTTTAAATGAAATCAAAGCAAAATATCAATAGTTTGCATAAAATTAAATCATTCAAGTTTTAAAATTTTATTAACTCAGATTTTGTGAATGTCTTCTTACATTTGATAAAAATAAATTAGACAATGCTTAATTTCGAGTTTAAAAATCCGACAAAAATACTTTTCGGAAAAGGTGAAATTGCTAAAATTTCAAAAGAAATCCCAACTGATGCAAAAATTCTAATGATCTATGGCGGCGGAAGTATTAAGAGCAACGGCGTTTATGATCAGGTAAAAGAAGCTTTAAAAGATCATCAGTTATATGAATTTGGTGGAGTTCCTGCCAATCCTGAATATGAGGTTCTTATCGATGCTTTACGGTACATTAAAGAAAATAATATAACTTATCTTCTTGCCGTAGGAGGCGGATCTGTGATTGACGGCGTAAAATTTCTTTCAGCAGCAGCAAATTACGATGGAGAACCATGGGAAATTCTTAAAAAATCTGTAAGAACTTTTGAAGGAGAAGGAATGCCTTTCGGAACGGTTTTAACCTTACCGGCTACAGGTTCTGAGATGAATTCCGGATATGTAATTTCTAGAAGAGAAACCAATGAAAAGTTATCTTCTGGCGGACCCGGATTGTTTCCGCAGTTTTCAGTTTTGGATCCGGAGGTTATAAGATCAATTCCTAAAAAACAAATTGCCAATGGAATTGCTGATGCTTACACTCATGTTTTGGAACAGTATATGACCGCACCTTCTTCTGCTGATCTTCAGGAAAGAATTGCCGAAAGTATTTTGATAAGTCTTCAGAATGCCGCTCCAAAAGTGATGGCTGAAGAATTTGATTATGATGCCGCAGCCAATTTCATGTGGTGTTGTACAATGGCTTTAAACGGATTGATTCAGAAAGGAGTAATCACCGATTGGGCTGTTCATGCAATGGGACACGAATTAACCGCCTATTACGGAATCGATCATGCAAGAACTTTAGCCGTGATTGCACCATCGCATTACCGTTATAATTTTGAAACAAAAAAAGGTAAACTGGCGCAATATGCAGAAAGAGTCTGGGGAATTTCGGAAGGCAGCACAGAAGATAAAGCAGAACTGGCGATTACAAAGCTGGAAGAATTTTTCCATAGTTTAAATATTCAAACTAAGCTTTCAGATTACACTAAAGATTTTACAGGAACAGCTGAACGCGTTGAAAAGGCCTTCACAGAAAGAAATTGGGTTGGTTTGGGTGAATATAAAAAACTTACCCCGCAAGATGCTTATAAAATTGTTGAAATGAGTTATTAGTCGACAGATGATGCTTGATAAATGTTAAATTACAGAGTTTACAAACAATATCTGATGTTAATCTTCCTACATCAAACAGAAATTTATCTTTTATCTAAAATTTAGCTTAAAAAACCTCAATTTCATTACTGATATTACAAATTTATTTATATTTTAGCACATTCTTAAATTTGTGAAAATGAAAAAACACCTACTTTTATTTGCCTTTTCTGCATTAGCATTAACATCATGTGAAGATGACGACGTTCAGGGATATGAATTGGATATGCTAAAAGGTGAATGGAAAACTGTAAAAACTGAAGTAATTTCCGGAGCTGACAATAAAACGGTTATCAATACCATGATTCCATCAGGTTGCGAAACAAAAAACACTGTCGAGTTCAGAACAGATTATTATCTTTCTTACAACGCTTTTACAGGAGTGGGTGCAAACTGCAACAGTACAAAAACTGAAGGTACATACAGCTATGACAGCGAAAAGAAAGTACTTGTAACGAAATTCGATAATGATAACGAAAGACCTTACCAAGTAATTATCCTAAGCAATTCTGAACTGAAAACAATGACGATGAGCGACAATATCGATCAGGACGGAGATCTGGTAATAGATTACACGTACACAACGTACAAAAGATAAACGAGACTCCCGGTAATTCCGGGAGTTTTTTATTATCTTTATTCCTTTAAAATTTAGAAACAATGAAGAAGATTTTTTCAGTATTATTACTGATTTTCGCATGTACCCTGATTTTCTCTCAGGAAAAAAAGCCAATGTTCTGGCAAGATATTCAGGATTTCAAAAAACTTGATCAGGAAACTCCACCACCACAAAACTCAATTCTTTTATTAGGAAGTTCATCTTTCACCAAATGGCAGGATGTTTCAGATTATTTTCCAGGTAAAGTTATTATCAATAGAGGATTTGGGGGTTCAAGATTAACGGATCTTAATTACTTTTCAGAAGATCTGCTAAAACCTTATCAGCCCAAACAGATTATTGTCTATTGCGGGGAAAACGATTTTGCTGATGATGCCAAACTCAAAGCAGATGTTGTCGTAGAACGATTCAAAACATTCTACAAAAAAATCCGTGAGAAGTTTCCGAATATTCAGGTGGATTATATTTCGATAAAATATTCTCCGAGCAGAGAACATCTTTGGCCACAGATGAAAGAAGCCAACAAAAAGATCGCAAAGTTTATGAAAAAAGAAAAAAATGCTGATTTCATAGACATTACCAAAGTGATGAACGATGCAAACGGAAATATCAGAAAAGATCTTTTCGTAGAAGATATGCTGCATATGACTCCTGAAGGTTACCAATTTTGGACTTCAGTGATGAATCCATATATGAAATAAAATATGGATCGTCCCTCGAGAAATACCCCCATTTTTAAAAAAGCTGAAGAAATTTACAAAGCTTTAAAAACCATTACTAATCTTTTCCCCGAAGACAATGAATATCTGAAAGAAATTAAAACAAATCTTTTAGGAGACAGTATGATAATGATGGCTAAAATTTCCGGTGCCGAAGCCGTAAAGCTTTATGATATTAAAATGGAAAATGCAGCTATTATAAGAAAAGCGGCACGAGATATTTTGGTAGATGGAAATACTCTGGAAATGTTTGGTTTTGAAGATGCCAAATATTATAAAATTGTGCGTGATCTGGTAGAAGAATTTAAAATACTTTTTGCTGAATGGGTGGAAGGTTTTAATCCCAAACATTTTATTGTAGACGATTGGGGACTTTTTAATCCACCTGGAATTTCAAGAGATTATATTCAGCGTGACGATGAACTTAATTTTCTTTACGAAGATGATGAATAATTAAAAATTCACATTTATTGGATAAAATTTCATTTATTTGTACTTCAAAAAATTTATTATGAAAAAGTTTTTTTTACTTGCCATTATTTCTTCAGGATTTGTTTTTAATTCTTGTTCCAATGATGATGACGATCAAACTGAAGAGTTTTCAATCGTAGGAATATGGCATCCTTCAAGGGAAATCGTAGTTTCGGGAAATAACGGAGTTACACTATCAAATACATCTTATTCGGGATGTTATTCAACAAGTACATTTGATTTTAAATCGAATAATACTTTGGTTTCAAACATATTTGAATTAAATACAAGTGATAATTGTGTAAGCACAGGTATAGATACGGTTCCTTATACTTATGATCATAATGCAAAAAAATTAGTGATTGAGGGTGAAGATATTGAAATCGTAAGCCGTACAGTAAATGAACTACAAATAGTGAGTGAATATGACGACAGAAATGGTGACGGTATAGATGATAAAGTCATTTTTGTTTTAGCAAGATAAAAAAAACACTTCCAAATGGAAGTGTTTTTTGTTTATTTTTTTCTCTTAGATTTCGAAATCGCTTTTTGTTGCGCTCTGTTGGCTCCGAATTTCTTGGGAGCTTTTCTTTTAGAAGGGCCACCCCAGTTTTCTTTTTTGTTTTTATCCTTTTTCTCATGGAAAGCACCGCCTCCATCAAAAAGTTTTACCTGAGCCGGATTTTTCATCACGATCTGATCTTCTTCAGCTGCGATTTTCTTAGGATTAATTTTCACTGTTTCAGGGAAGTTAACATAAGCCAATTCCTTATCCATCAATAATTCTATATCCAGTGCTAAAGTTTCTTCTTTCTTTGTCACGAAAGTGATTGCTTTACCATCTTTATCTGCTCTACCTGTTCTACCGATTCTGTGAATGTACTGTTCCGGAACTTCAGGTGTTTCGAAGTTGACTACGTGTGTAATATCTGAAATATCCAAACCTCTCGCCATTACATCAGTGGTAATCAAACCTCTGATTTCTTCATTTTCAAAGCGTTTCATTGCTTTTAAACGATAATTCTGAGACTTGTTGGAGTGAATCACATCAAACTGTTCGGGAAAGATCTCATCGATTTTGGTAAATAATAGATCTGCATGTTTTTTATTATTCGCAAAAATCAAAACCTTCGACATATCTTCATTGCTCTTCAGTAAATGCTCAAGCAAATTAATCTTAGTATTAAAATTCTCAACTTTTATAGCAGTCTGCTCAATTTTCTCAAGCGGAGTTCCCGATTTTGCGAGTGAAATTTCAATAGGTCCTGCAAAATATTGATCGAGCATATCATCAACAGCTTCCGTCATCGTTGCCGAGAAAAGAATATTTTGTCTTTTATCTCGCATCATTTCGAAAATATGAGTTAACTGCGGTCTGAAGCCCAGATTCAACATTTCATCGAACTCATCGATGATTAATTTCTGAACTTCTTTTAACGAAATTGCGTTATCAATTGCCAAATCCATGATTCTACCGGGAGTTCCTACCAAAATATCGCAGCCATTATTAAATAATAATTTTTGTGTGTTGATATTTTTTCCACCATAGATTCCTATTACTCTTGCAGTAAGATTTTCTGTCAGTTTTTCTACGATTTCAGTTACCTGAACCACTAATTCTCTTGTAGGAACTAAAACAACAACCGTAGGATTTCCACTTTTGTTGTACTTCCAGGTCTTTAAAACCGGTAATAAATACGCTAATGTTTTACCCGTTCCCGTCTGTGCAATTCCCATTACATCTCTGCCCGAAAGAATCGGACCAATACTTTTTTCCTGAATTGGTGTAGGCTCAAATAAATTTAAATCTGCTAAAACATCAAGAACTTTAACCGGAAGGTCAAAATCTGCAAAAGTGAGTTTTTCCATTTTGCAAAGATAGGTAATTAAATTTTGTGTTTTAAGCAGGAAGATGGATGTAAGGAGATGGAAGTCTTTACAGATGTTTTAATTTTAAGTTTGTCATTCCGTAGGAATCTAAGCTAACCTCTCTCTTGTAAACTTATAAAGAAGATTTTACAAATTTCATTTGCGCAAAACTCTCAACAAAATAATTATTAAAAGTATAATCGAAAACAAAAAACCTAAAACCGCCACCAAAGACATTTCGCCAATTCTCGGCCCCGATTCCGAAACAAAAACAATTGCTGTTGCAATCATATTTGCTCCCAAAACCATTGCTAAAATCAGATTCACTATACTTGATTTGATTAACTGATTGGTCTTTTCAATATTTTTAATTTCACTGGAAATCGTAAAACTGTTATCATCCAGCTTCTGCAGAACAGAACGTAATTCTTTGGGAATTTCATCGACGTTATCCGTGAAAGCCATCACCTTTTCCATTCCTGTTTTCAGAAGTTTTTTAGGGCTGATTTTCTTGGTAAACATTTTTTTCGTGTACGGATGAAGGCTTTTTACGATGTCTAGGTCAGGGTTAATGGTTCTACCAACACCTTCAATTAAGCCGATTCCTTTAAATAGAAGATAAAAATAATCAGGCATATACAGTCTGTTATCTTTCAGAACGTCTTTCATTTTATTGATAATCACATTCGGATCAATATCTTTTAAAGAAGTGCTGTGAACGAAATTTAAAACTTCTTCCACATCATTTTCAAATCTTCTTTCATCCGGAATTTCATAGCTTACTGCCATTTTTTTCAGATAACGAACAATTTTATTGGAATTTTTTGCAACAAAAGCCACAATCAGACTTTCAAGAATTTCTTTATCATTTGGCTGAATTTTTCCAACTGCACCGAAATCGATAAAAACTACTTTTCCATCTTTTTTAACCAAAATATTTCCGGCATGCGGATCTGCATGGAAAAATCCGTAGTCCAAAATCTGAGAAACAAACAATTGTAAGCCTCTTTCAGAAATCACAACAGGATCGATACCGTGTTTCAGCAGTTCTTCTTTATCGGTTACTTTTATTCCGTCGATAAATTCCATGCACAACACATTGTTGTTGGAAAATTCATCGTAGATTTTCGGAACGTAAGTTTCTTTATTGTTTTTAAAATTTAAAGCAAACTGATGGATATTGTTTCTCTCATTAACCAAAGAAACTTCTTCAAGCAAAGACTTTTCAAAGGTTGAAATTGCCTGTTTTAAATTTAATTTAGAACCAATTTCAGAATAGGTGGAAATAAATTTAACCAAATCTTTGATCAGCAACAAATCATCTTCAATTACCGATAAAACATCAGGTTTTTTAATTTTTAAAATAACTTCATCGCCGTTAATCAAAGTAGCTTTGTAAACCTGCGCAATGGATGCGGTCGCCAAAGGTTTTGGGTTGATTTCTAAAAAATGTTCTTTTGGAATAATATTGAATTCATTTTCAAGAATTTCTTCAACATTCATTTCTATCACTTCTACTCTATCCTGCAGCTTCTGAAGCTCCTGAATCAGTTCCGGTGGAAGCAGATCTTCACGATTGCTAAATGTCTGTCCGAGCTTCACAAAAGTTGGTCCCAATTCTTCCAAAGCAAGACGGATGCGTTCGTAAACAGTTCCTTTTGAAATCACTTCATCAGAATCGTTGAGCTTTTCATCCGTTTTTTTACCGCCATTCATTCTTGCCAGTAAATCTTTAAAACCATACTTACTGAGAACTGAAATCAGTTTTGCCGATCTTTTTAGTTTTCGTTGCTGCTTGTCGAACATATTTTATAAGAGTAATTGAACTGCAAAGTACGCTCAAAAATCATTCCTATTGAAATTTTTAGTATTGGATTCCGATATTTTAATCAACGCGTTGTATATTTTAAAGATGTTTTAAGCAAACGATAGTTGTTCTTTGTTATGTGAAATCGGAAAGTAAAACATAGTCAAATTCCATTATTAATCTTAAAAAAGAATCTATCTAAAAACTTTGTCTTTCTTAGCGATTAAAAAAACGCAAGGACAAACAAAGGTTCTGTAATCTATTTTCTGAATTAAGTTAAACAAAGGCGTTTCACTTATCTCCGAAATACAAAATTTAAAATTATAACGAGTTTCAATTGATCTATATCACTTTAAAAACTGTCAACAACAAAATCAAAGTTTGACAACCCAAAATCAAATAGAAAAATAGTCTGCTTGGTTCGGAAATATCTTTTAGTTTATCAATGATTTTATTTTTCAAAATCTCAGTAAAACTAACATTTTCATTTCTAAAATCAATTTCATTGAGTTCAACTTTTTTAAATCCGAAGGCAATAATTTTTTTGAACCATTTATTTTCTTTGGAATCTCTTATTTCCTGCAAAACTTTAAGCCGAAGCTTGGTTTTATCCACTCCACTTTGCATTAACTGAGGTTGATTGGCTTTAATTTTATTTAAAATTCTGTCAATAATCGGGAAAAGTATTTGCTCGCCTTTATCAGTAATCAATCTGTTGATGGTACGCGTCATCACATATTTATTTCCCAAACTAAAAAGCAAAAACGGACCTCCGAAGGCAGTGAGAATAGTGAGACTAAACGAAATAGGTCTTGCTAAAAATAGAACCAAAACAGCAGCTTGTCCGTTTGTATGAACAGGGCCCCCTCCATTATTAAAAGTCTGGCTGATGATTACAACAATTGTTATAATGCATAAAATAGCTATTGCAATCTGACCGACAAGGTTAATTTTCAGAAAACTCAATGTTGCACGACTCAGAAGTTTGGCAGCATATTTTACTTCATCACTTATTGTATTTTTGGATTTTAATTTATCTATCATCTGTGAAAATTTAGAAGATGTAAATTAAAAAAAATTTAGCAATTATCACATATTGAGCCACACTAAATTACTCCGAGAAAGCATATTCGTTATAATGGCCTAAAAATTTCACATTAGAACCCAACGAAATAATCTCATCGATGGCATTTTGTGACAGAACATGATGCCATTCACTGGCAACGTTGATAAAGAAAAAGTAATTTCCTAAACCGGTTTTCAGAGTGCGGCTTTCAATTTTTGAGAGGTTCATTTTTCGCCATGCAAATACAGATAAAACCTGATGAAGACCTCCCGCGTGATCTTCGGGAAGTGTGATAATTAAAGAGGTTTTCTCAGAAGTTTTTGGTAAATCGAGATTTAAATTTTCCTTACTTTTTGAAATCACAATAAATTTGGTGTGATTCTGTTCAAAATCCTGAATGTTTTCATGAATGATTTTCAAACCATATAGTTTTGCAGAATATCGATTCGCAATTGCCGCCCATTTTTCTTGTGGGTTTTCAGAAACCAATTTTGCCGAAGCTGCTGTAGAACTGAAATCCTGAGACGGAATATCTTTAAAATGATCATATCTGAAATGGAAAGTCTGCGCCAAAGCTTGCGGGTGCGAAATGACTTTTTCGAAAGTTTCGTTATCCGGGTGAATCATTAAATGATGTGCAATCGGCATAATTAACTCCGTTTCAATAAATACCTCAAAATCATAGAGATAATCAAGTGTCATCGAAACAGTTCCTTCAATAGAATTTTCTAAAGGAACAACGGCTTTATCTACTTCATTGTTTTTCACGGCATTGAAACAATCTAAGATACTCGACTGAGGAACCAATTCTTCATTCGGAAAAATCTGAGATGCTGCCAATTGCGTGAAACTTGCTTTTGGACCGAGGTATGCTATTTTCATGAGACAAATGTAGAAAATATTTAACATTTAACCTGAAAACAAAAAATCCCGCCAAAGGCAGGATTTAATTTGAATTCACAGCAAAATTATTCCCACTCAATCGTTGCAGGTGGTTTGCTTGAAATATCGTATGCTACTCTGTTGATACCTCTTACTTCGTTGATGATTCTGCTTGAAACCGTATCTAAAAACTCATAAGGAAGTCTGCTCCAGGTTGCTGTCATGAAGTCGATGGTGTTTGCAGAACGAACTACCGCTGTGTATTCGTACGTTCTTTCGTCACCCATTACTCCTACAGATTTTACCGGAAGTAAAACTACGAAAGCCTGAGAAACTTTTTCATACAAATCGTTTTTGTACAATTCTTCAATGAAAATATCGTCAGCTTCCTGTAAAATTCTCACTTTTTCAGCATCAACTGCACCCAAAACTCTGATTCCTAAACCTGGACCAGGGAAAGGATGTCTGTGTACCAAATGATGAGGAATTCCCAATTCTTCCCCAACTTTTCTTACTTCATCCTTGAATAATTCTCTCAAAGGCTCAAGCAGCTCGAATTCCATATCTTCAGGAAGTCCGCCTACGTTGTGGTGAGATTTGATTACTGCTGAAGGTCCGTTTACCGACTGACTTTCAATTACATCAGGATAAATTGTTCCTTGTGCTAAGAATTTTGCTCCTTCAATTTTATGAGATTCTTCATCAAAAACATGAATGAATTCGTTTCCGATAATTTTTCTTTTTGCTTCGGGATCATCAACTCCGGCTAACTTTGAGAGAAATCTTTCTTTCGCATCAACCAGTTTAATGTTCATATGGAAATGTTCTCCATAATTATCCATCACTTTTTTATCTTCGTCTTTTCTTAAAAGTCCGGTATCAACGAAAATACAAGTCAATTGATCACCAATTGCCTTATGAATTAAAACGGCAGCTACAGAAGAATCTACTCCTCCTGAAAGTCCTAGGATTACTTTTTGATCACCTACTCTTTCACGGATTTCTTCAACTGTTTTTTCGATATAGTTGGTCAGTTTCCAGTTTTTCTCTGCATCACAAATTCCGAAAACGAAATTCTCCAACATTTTGCCTCCTTCTTCAGTGTGAGAAACTTCTGGGTGAAACTGTACACAATAGATTTTTTTATCTTCATTTGACATCGAAGCGATTACTCCGGATGTTGCGTTTAATTCAAAACCTGCAGGTAATTCTCCAACTTCATCAAAGTGGCTCATCCAAACAATAGAATTGTTGGTAACACCTTTTAATAGAGAAGATTCTTTTACGATTTCTAAGTGTGCCTTTCCGTACTCTCCTTTTACACCTTTATGTACTTTACCGCCTAAAAGGTGTGCTGTGAGCTGCATTCCGTAGCAAATTCCCAACACAGGAATTCCCTGTTCGTATAATTCTTTCTGAACCAAATGAGCGTTTTCTGCATTTACAGAACTTGGCCCACCAGAAAGGATAATTCCTCTCGGTTGTTTCTCTAAAATTGTTTCTAAAGGTGTATTGAAAGGTAAAATTTCGGAATATACACCCATCTCGCGGATTCTTCTTCCGATAAGCTGGTTGTACTGTGAACCGAAATCTAATATGATAATACCGTTGTTCATTTTTATAATTGATAAATGATGATTGATAATTGATGAGTTTCAATTTATTTAAATTTTTAAAAGAGTATTTGTCATTCCGTAGGAGTCTAAACCCTTTAAATTTTTTATCACTACCACAGAGATTCCTACGGAATGACAAAATTGCATTTATTAAAATTAAATTAACTCAAATATTTTTTAAACTAATCTTGTAAGTTTTGGCTAACGCCAAATTTCATCTCTCACTTCTGAAATCGGGCTTTAGCCCGATCCTATTGATGAAATCTTTACAAAAAAAGACCTGGATTTCTCCAAATCTTTTTTCGTGATTTATTTTAAAACTTTCCGATGTCTTCTCTGTAGAAGCCGTAATCGAAATGTACATGACTTGCGTCTTCGTAAATTTTCTTGCGGGCATCTTCGTAAGTTGCACCGGTAGCCACGATGTTGAGTACTCTACCACCGTTTGAAACTACTTTATCGCCTTTTTTGATTGCTCCTGCATATAAAAGCTGACTGTGTCTTACTTTTTCTTCGCCAGTAATCTCAAAACCAATTTCGATGTTTCTTGGATAACCTCCTGAACACATTACCAGACAAACTGCTTTTTCGTCCTTGAATTTAAGTTCGATGTCTTTTCCGTTCATACAGTCGGTGATAACATCCAACAGATTATTTTCCATCAATGCCATTAAAACCTGAGTTTCAGGATCACCGAATCTCATGTTGTATTCTAAAAGATAGGTGCCGTTTTTGGTAATCATCAAACCAAAGAATATCATTCCTTTGAATGTGAATCCTTCAGCTTTTAGACCTTTTACGGTTGGCTCAAGAATATTTTTTTCGAAATCTGCGTAATGCTCTGAATTAAATTCAGGACTTGGAGCTACTGAACCCATACCTCCTGTATTTGGTCCTGTATCGCCATTACCTACTTTTTTATAATCTTTTGCAGCAATACACGGGAAAAGTTTTTCTCCGTTAGAGAATGCAATAATTGATGCTTCAAAACCTTCAAGATGTTCTTCGATAACCAAACGGATTCCTGCATCACCATAGATTCTTCTGATCATGAAATCGTGTACCGTAGCTTCTGCTTCTTCTAAAGTTTCGCAGATGACAACACCTTTTCCACCTGCAAGACCGCTCGCTTTGATCACCAAAGGATATTCCTGAGTCTGGATGTATTCTTTAGCTTCAGGATAAGAATCAAATACTACAGCTTTTGCTGTTTTAATATCATAGGTCTGCATAAATTTCTTAGAGAAAGCCTTACTTCCTTCAAGACTTGCCACTTTCTGGTTTGGCCCGAAAACTTTAAGATCATGTTTCTTAAATTCGTCTTTCAAACCTGCAACAAGCGGAGCTTCAGGACCTACGATCGTAAGATCTACCTTCTCCTTAATTGCAAAATCTCTCAGTTCTTTAATCTCTGATAAATGAACATTTTTCCCAATCTTGTCGGTAGTCGCATTTCCGTTAGCAAAAAACATATGACTCACTCTTGAATCTTTCTGAAGTTTCGCTGCTAAAGCAGATTCTCTTCCACCTTCACCTATGATTAATATTCTCATACTTTATTTATTATCTAGTCTAACTCTACAAATATATAATTTTGAATGCTATAAATACAATCTCTAATTATTTTTTAATTCTATTTTAATTAGTGGAAGAAATGTCTGATCCCGGTAAATATCATCGGAATCTTATGCTCATTAGCAGCTTCGATGCTGTCCTGATCTTTTACACTTCCACCCGGCTGAATAATCGCCGTAATACCTTCCTGAGCGCAAAAATCTACCACATCACGGAAAGGGAAAAACGCATCAGAAGCTAAAACTAAGTCTCCTGAAAATTTTTCTTTTGCTCTTTCGATCGCCTGTTGAGTAGCCCAGATTCTGTTTACCTGGCCACCTCCGATTCCGAAAGCCTGAATTCCGTTGGAAACTACAATTGCATTAGATTTTACATATTTTACTACTCTCTGAGAGAATAACAATGCTTTTTTCTGCTCTTCTGTAGGTTGAGTTTCAGTTACTACTTTAATATCGTCTGAGAAGATGCTGTCGTTGTCCTGAACTAAGATTCCACCATCAACTTTTACCCAAGTTTGCTTATCTGAAACAGGGTTAACGATTTTTATAATTCTTAAATTCTTTTTCTTTCTTAAAATTTCTAAAGCTTCCTCATCAAAGTCAGGAGCCATAACGATTTCCAGGAAAGTTTTGTTTAGTTCTTCAGCTGTTGCAGCATCGATTTTGTAGTTCATTGCAACAATTCCGCCAAAGATAGATACAGGATCACACTCGAAAGTTTTTGTGTATGTTTCCAATGCTGAAGTTCCGATCGCAACTCCACAAGGTGTAGAGTGTTTTACTGCACAACAAGCCATTTCTTCTTTGAATTCAGTTACTACTTTCCAGCAAAGATCCATATCACGAAGATTATTGAAAGACAATTCTTTACCTCCCAACTGTTCGAAATCTTTCATTGCCCCGTTTTCGAAAGTTGAAGCATAATAAGCTGCCGTCTGATGAGGGTTTTCACCGTATCTAAGGTCAGCTACTTTTTTGTAAGAAGCACTTAAATATGTCGGATATTCTTCATCCAAAAGCATTCTTGAAATCGCTGCATCATAAGCAGAAGTAAGATTGAATACTTTTCCTGCCAATCTTTTACGGGTTTCGATGAATGTGTCACCGTTTTGCTCCATTTCGATTTTTACTTTTGCATAATCTTCCACATCCGTAATTACCGTCACAGAATCAAAGTTTTTCGCTGCAGAACGAAGCATTGAAGGACCTCCGATGTCGATAAATTCTACCTTTTCGTGAAGAGAAATGTCTTTGTTTACATTTTCAAAGAAAGGGTAAAGATTTACAATTACCATGTCAATCAGACCAATTCCGTGTTCCTGAACTGTTTTCATGTGCTCTTGGTTTGAACGAACTGCCAACAATCCACCGTGAACTTTCGGGTGTAATGTTTTCACTCTTCCGTCCAACATCTCAGGGAAATTGGTCACCTCATCAATCTGAATTGGATTTAAACCAGCGTCTTTCAAATGTTTGAACGTCCCTCCTGTAGAAATCAATTCATAGTTCTGGGATTCCAAAAACTGTGCGAATTCAATCAATCCGCTCTTGTCAGAAACACTGATTAAAGCTCTCTTTTTGCTCATTTTACTTTCGATTTTTTTACTTTTTACAGCTATTTCAAACTGTAGACCGGGTCTTTCACCTCCGGACTTACTTTATTTTTACTTAGATTTTTCTTGTTTTCGAAATAATTAAAATCTAAATGTGTTTTGTTTATTTTTTTTAACGCAAAGAACGCTAAGTTTTTTTTAAATTTCTTGCTGAATATTTTTCGTTCGCAAAGGCGTTTCACTCAGCAAAGGTTGGATGCTTTTAATACATTATATTTATTAACCACCCCGTCAAAAATTCTTTGAATTTTTGCCACCCCCTCCAAGGGAGGGGAATTTTTGTATTGCTAATAATTGGGAGCTAATTATTATTCAATACTTTATTTATTGCTATTGGGAAAATTTCGTATTCAACTAAATGAACTTTTTCCGCAACGGTTTCGGGAGTATCATTTTCTGTTACTTCGAAAGATTTTTGAAGAATAGCTTCTCCTTCATCAATTCCTGAAGTTACAAAATGTACAGTTGCTCCACTTTCTTTTTCTTTTGCTTCAATCACCGCGTTATGAACATGATGTCCCCACATTCCTTTTCCTCCGAATTTCGGAAGCAACGCAGGATGAATATTGATGATTTTTCCGACCCAATTTTCACAAAACTCAGGTTTTAAGATTGATAAAAATCCTGCCAATACGATTAAATCTGTATTTTCCGGGATTATTTTGCTCAATTCGTTGCTGAAGTTTTTTCCTCTCGGAATCAGAACGTTGTCTATGTTATGATTTTTTGCTCTTTCCAATCCGAAACATTCTCTGTCGGCAACCACTAAAGATACTTTTGCATTCTGGATTTCTCCGTTATCAATAGTATCAATGATTCTCTGAAGATTGGTTCCTGAACCTGAAACTAAAATGACAATATTTTTCATTTTTATTTTGTGAGCCTTGTCAAGGTTTAAAACCTTGACAAGGCTTTCTCTGTTATTAACTAGCCCCGATTGCAACGGCATCCTTTTTCTGAATGGCTTTGTAAAAAAGCGCTGGCGAAAAAGATATAGTGGAAAGCGGGATTAAGCTCCTAAAATTTTAAATCTATTTTTTCGCTTCCTTCTGTAATTTCTCCGATTTCGTAAGCATCATCTAAAAGGTGCAATACTTTTTCAGCGTGTTCTGCATCTACAACCACGATCATTCCGACACCCATATTAAATGTTCCGAACATTTCTTCGTGAGCTACACCACCTCTTTTTTCCAATTCTACCATGATGCTTGGAATCTGGATTTTTGAAGCATCAATCGTCGCACAAAGTCCTTCACCGATAATTCTTGGGATGTTTTCGTACAATCCGCCACCCGTGATATGAGCAATACCCGCAACCTGAACTTCTTCAATTACTTTATGAATATCTTTATAGTATAATCTCGTAGGAACTAAAAGCGTCTCGTACAAAGGCTTTCCTTCAAATTCTTCATTGAAATCAGGGAAAACTTTTCTTACCAATGAGAATCCGTTGGAGTGGAATCCTGAACTTGGAAGAGCGATGATTTTATCACCTGTCTTAATTTTTGAACCGTCAATAATCTGGTCTTTTTCAACGATTCCTACACAGAATCCTGCAACATCGTAATCTCCAGGCTGATACATTCCCGGCATTTCGGCAGTTTCTCCACCAATTAATGCGCAGTTGTTGTCTTTACAAGCTTCTACCATTCCTAAAACGATTTCTGCAGCGATTTCAGAATCTAATTTTCCGCAAGCCAGATAATCAAGGAAAAATAATGGTTTCGCCCCGTGACAAAGGATGTCATTCGCACACATTGCGAAGCAGTCTACCCCAATAGAATCGTATTTTTTTGAATCTAAAGCTACTTTCAGCTTCGTTCCTACACCGTCTGTTCCGGAAACCAAAACAGGGTTTTTGTAACCTCCGATTTCGTAAAAAGCTCCAAAACTTCCCAAATGATTCAATACATTGGAATTGTGAGTTTCGCCTACCGCTTTCTTGATCTTGTCAACGGTTTTGTATCCTTCTTCTTTGTCTACTCCAGCTGATTTGTACGTGTTGCTCATGCTTTTATTTAGGTTTTCAGATTCAAGATTCAAGATTTCAGATTTCACAAATCATCTATTTCAAATCTATCTGTCTTTTGTATATTAAATTTAAATTTCGAAAATAAAAAAGCCGACAATCTTGGTAGATTATCGGCCGTTATTTTATCTCAGAATTTCAGAGTCCACAGTTTTCCCTTTTTTGAAGGAATATTCTTTAAAAGTGGTCTGAATTTTCATTTCTAATTCTTTTTGCAAAGATATTAATTTTATGTTAATATTCAAATGCTATTTTTCTAAGATTGTTTCAACAGCAGAAATCTTCTGAATTTTTTCTTTTAACTCATTGTCTTTCTCCACATTAGATACTTTATTGGCTTCTTTATCGAAATTATCATTAAAGAATGGAAGCGTGAAAGTGTCAATAATATTTCCTCCGTGCAAAGGAAAACGTTTTTCTGCCGCCTCCAAAACTCCTAAACCACCTCTTCCACCAGGAGCTGTAGCCATCAACAACATTGGTTTTTCATTCCAAACTGCTCTTTCTTTAATTCTTGACGTCCAGTCGAAAACATTTTTAAATGCTGTAGAATACGTTCCGTTATGTTCTGATAATGAAATTAAAAGTAAATCTGCTGAATCTATTTTTGACGCAAAATCTACTGCTTGTTGCGGAACCCCGCTTTCTACTTCTCTTTGATGCTTGTAAATCGGCATTTCAAAATCGTTCATGTCTACGACTTCTACTTCTGCATTTTCGATTAATGATGCTGCGTAAGAAACTAAGAGTTTATTGATTGATGTCTCGGAATTGCTTCCGGCGATTGCTAAAATTTTCATTGTATAATTTGAATTTATAATATATTATCTTACTTTATTTTTTAAACCGCAAAAGTCGCAAAAGATTTTAACACTTTAGTAATTTTAGTTTAATTTAAAACTGCGAAGTAGGAACACATAAGTTCTAAAAATCTTTGATTTTTATTCTTTTATGAACTTTTGATTCACTTTTTAGAATATTCTAAAACTATTCAAATAAAGCTTTTGTGACTTTTGCGGTTAAACTTATTTTAAATATGCCGGTAATTCCATCGGAACTTCCATTAAAAGGATTTCTGTATCTTCTGTTGCTTCGATGTTGAAACTTTGGGTGTCCCAAATTCCTAAACCGTCTCTTTCATTCAGAATTCTATCGCCCACTTTTGCACTTCCTTTTAATACAAAAGCGTATACCCCATTTCCTTTTTTGTTCAATGTATAATTTTTACCATTTCCTTTGGTAAAATTAGCCAGATTAAACCATGCATCCTGATGAATCCAAACTCCGTCATCGTTTTTATTGGGTGATAAAATCTGTTGGAATCCGTTGATTTTTTCGCCTTCTTTAATGCTCTTTTGATCGTATCTTGGTTCAACACCAACCTCTCTCGGGAAAATCCAGATCTGTAAGAATTTTACTTCTTCATCTTTATTTTTGTTGTACTCGCTGTGCTGAACTCCGGTTCCGGCACTCATTACCTGAATCTCACCTTTTTTGATTACCGCAGCAGTTCCCATCGAATCTTTATGCTCCAGATCACCTTCTAATGGAATGGAAATAATTTCCATATCTCTATGAGGATGCGTCCCGAAACCCATTCCCTGAGAAACAGTGTCGTCATTCAACACTCTCAAGACTCCGAAATTCTGTCTTTCTCTATTTTGATAGCCTGCAAAACTGAATGTATGGTAAGAATTCAGCCATCCATGATTGGCGTGACCTCTTGAATCTGCTTTGTGATATACTGTTTTCATATCCTTTATTTGTTATTTAATTATTATTGCTATTAATTATGATACAAAGGTACCGCTTACAGGATTTAGAGTTGTTGATCTAAGGTAAGAAAGGATTTTTGTCAATTGTGAATGGCTAATTTTCTTAGAAGTGAATTTTAAACCTTTTAGATTTGATGTAAGTTTTGGCTAAAGCCTTTATTCCTTCAAAATAAGAAAGCGGACTAAAGTCCGCTCCTATTGATGATTTTACTAATTTTTTCAATGCTGTTTTATTTTTTAGAAGACCTTAATTCCTGTAACAAAACATCTTCCAAAGCTGACTTTTCAGCAACTACTTTATCGACCACATCGTTTGGAACTGTTACCGAAAGCACATACTGTTTTACTTTCCATTGTCCATTGATTTTTTCTAAAACTCCCGAGCCAAGGCAGATTTTCATTTGAGTATCTAATAATTCGTCAAACCAAGCCAGCTTTCCGTCTTTGCTGAAATAAATATTTCTTTTCAAGGACGTAAAATTCCATGTTTTTTTCTTATCGAAATGAGGTTTAGCCCAAACTTTAAATTCCTGTTTGTTCCAAACTTCGGTGGCATCTGTTCCGATAAATGTTGATTCATCTGCGTAGAAATCAAAATATTTTTCATATTCTGCATTCGCTGCAGCAACGTTGAAATCATCAAGCATTTTTGAAATGACTGTTTTTTCATTTTCAAATTTTGCGTCTTTAGATTGCGCTGAAAAGTTTGAAAAAGTAAATAGAAAGATTGTTAAAGCAAAGAATAATTTTATTCTATTCATAATCATAATTTTCTTTAAATATAATCAAATTTAAAATTCGACCAATTCCATACGTTTTGCAATTCTGTTTGCCAACCAACTTACATAAAACAACTGGAAACTGTGATAAACCATTACAGGAAGCAGAAACAACACTTTTTGTTCATCCGGAATTCCTAAAACCAACAGAAACAAACTTCCGTGAACCAGTGATTTTTTTGAACCGCAAAATGTTGTTGTAATAACATCTTTTGCTTTAAAATTTAATCTTTCAGCGAAAAATTTAAGGATATAATAGACTGAAAAGAACAGGAAAACCACGCTGAAAGCCAAAATAACAAACACCAAAGAAGGAACCGAAGCAAAAATATTTTCTATAAATGCACTCGAAAAACTTTCATACACAATCAATAAAATAATCAGTCGGTCAAATTCTGCGATAATATTTGAATATTTTGTTACCCATTTTTTCAGTAATGGATTTAATAAAACCCCTAAAATAATCGGCAATAAGACTTTGATTAAAAGCTGCTCGATAATTTGCGTCTGATTTCCTGAAGATGCATTCGAAACTAAGAAAAAACTCATCAGAAGCGGTGTCATAATAATTCCAATCAAGCCTGAAATTGACGCATTAAAAATCGCTGAAGTCACATTTCCTTTAGCAATCGAGACCATGACAACAGACGAAGAAACCGTTGAGGGTAAACTCGCCAGGAAAAATACAGAAAGCCAGATATTGTAATATTCTGAATCTTTGATGAATGGATAAAAAATCAAAACCAATAAAGGAAATAAGAGGAAAGTTCCAGACTGAATCAACAAATGCAATTTCCAGTTGGAAACATCTTTTACAACTTCTTTTAAATTTAATTTTAAACCATATAAAAGAAAAATTCCGGCAATTCCCCAATCGATAAATCCGGAAAGATTAAAATACTGGTTGTAAGCTTGTTCGAATGGAAAGATTTTCGCAAGTAAAACCATGGCAACAAGCAGAAAAAGAAAAATGTTCTGTTTGGTAAAAATTTTAGTAATCAGCTTCATTAAATATCATTTAAAATAAAATTTTTGGTATCTGACAAAAACTTAAAATGTCTTTTTAACCGCAAAAGAATCAAAAGTAATAATTGAAAAAATTTAGAATTTCAAAAATTTACAAAATGTAAAGGTTTCATTTATGTTTTGTTTTGTTAGCTTTTGAATAACTTATTTCATTATAAATCTTTTGTGACTTTTGCGGTTAAAAAATATCATGCACTAGAAAGAAAAATCCTTAAAGTTTTTGGCTTTAAGGACTCTAAAATTACGAATTATTTATTTTATTGGTTTTATAGAAACGGCAAAACCTCCACTTCGAACCATTTTAAAATTGATTTTAGATTTGCTGTTAATCTGTTTTTTGTAAATGTTATAACTCTGAGGATTGTCGATATAATCTGCATCTTTTCCGTCTTCATAGATTATCGCTTCATACTTTTTTCCTTTGTCTAAAAATGAAAAATCTACGGTATATTCTCTTTTGTTTTCATCGGTAATTCCACCTACGAACCAGTTTTCTATACCTTTTGCTTTTCTTGCCGTGATCACATAATCTCCAGGTTCTGCAGAAAGTATTTTGGTATCATCCCAATCTGCTGCAACATCTTTGATGAATTGGAAAGCATCCATGTGTTTTTTGTAGTTTTCAGGTAAATCTGCAGCCATCTGCAAAGGCATATACATCGTCACGTACAACGCTAACTGTTTTGCCAAAGTTGTTTTCACAAAACGTTGATCTCCCGGAAAATAATAATCTAATTTGGTCTGAAAAATTCCAGGAGTATAATCCATCGAACCACCTATCCATCGTGTGAACGGAAGAATTGTCTGATGGTCGGGATTGTTTCCTGCAAAAGCTTCATATTCAGTTCCACGGGCGGCTTCTGCTGAAATATAATTCGGATAGGTACGGCTTTCTCCTCCCGGACGAACCGATTCATGAGAATTGACCATAATTTTATAGTCATTGGCCTTTTCTACGATTCTGTAATAATGATTAATAGTCCATTGAGAATAATGATGTTCCCCTCTCGGAATAATATCGCCCACATAGCCTGTTTTCACAGAGGTATAACCATATTTATTCATCAACTGAAAAGCTTGGTCTGCCCATCTTTCGTAATTGGTTGCCGAACCGGAAGTTTCATGATGCATGATTAATTTTAAACCTTTAGATTGAGCATATTCATTCAACATTTTAATATCAAAATCTGGATAAGGCGTCAGGAAATCAAAAACATATTCTTTCGAATGACCGAACCAGTCTTCCCAACCGACATTCCAACCTTCAATCAACAATCCCTGAAAACCATTTTCAGCGGCAAAATCAATATATTCTTTAACTTTTGTATTATTGGCTCCATGTTTTCCGTTGGGTGTTAATTTAGAAAAATCGGTTACTCCAAGATGTACATTATCTGCTGTAGAATAAGCCCACTGCGATTTTCCGATAATCATTTCCCACCAAACGCCCATATATTTTGTAGGTTTTATGTAAGAAGTGTCGGTGTATTTTGTAGGTTCATTCAGATTGAAAAGCATTTTAGAATCCATCAACTCTTCTGCTTTTGGTGAAACGATAATCGTTCTCCAAGGTGTCACAGAAGGAGTCTGAATATATCCTTTTGCACCTTGTCGGTCTGCCGTAAGATGGGTTTTAAATTTAAAATTCTGAGCATCAACTTCAAGATGAGACGCTGGATAATTTAAAACTGCTGCTTCTGCAATATTGATGTACAATTCCGGTTCTTTTTTATTTGACCAGCAGCTGATATTTGCTCCTTTTTTCAACATTAACGGTGACTGAACTGCATTTTTAATTAATTTCTGAGACGCATTAGAATCAAAAGCTTTATCCCATTTTTGGGGAATCTCTGAGATGTTGGTTTCCTGATATTTGTATTCCTGAGAATCGTAATCGGCAACCATCCACCAAGCTTTCATATCTGTCGGAAAATCAAACTCTGTATCTTCTTCTCTGATGACGAAGTAATTCAAGTTTTTCTGCTGTGGAAATTCATATCTAAAACCTAGACCATCATTAAACAATCGAAATTTCACTACAATACTTCGGTCAGTCGATTTTTGATTCAGCGTAACCGCCAATTCATTATAATGGTTGATATAATTTTTCTTTTCGCCTAAAACCGGTTGCCAAGTTTCATTTTTCGAATCTCTTTTTTCAGAAGTCTTAACGAAATCATTATTTAAATCAAATTTCGCATCTTCAGTTTTAGCAATTTCGGAAGCAAATGTTACCGAAGTATCTTTAAAAAGCCTTAATCCTAATTTGGAATCTTCAACAACCGTAGCTCCGTTATATTTTAAATTGTAAAAAGGTACTCCATTTTTTAGCTGGAAATTCATTTCAAATTTTCCATCGGGAGATTTCAACGACTGCGCATTAGCACCCGCAAACATCATGGTAAGTAAAACTGCGCCAATTGTAATTTTCATCTTATCGAATTTTATAAAGTTTAAAAATAAAAAATTAGCATCAACAATTAGTAATAAATCAAATAAACATTCTTTTTATCTTTTATATAAATCTTTGTATCCCGAAAATAAGTGAAACGGCTTTGTTTAGCCTAAATTTCCACTGCGTTTATTTCTCTTTGTTTTGCTTTGCGTTTAAAATTATCGCAAGGCTAAACAAAGTCTTTTTCTAAAAAAATTATTTTTTATAGAAAACAAAGCCACTTCGTTTAATAAAGAAATACAAAGGCTTTAATTGTAAATAAAGTATATTTAAAAATATATTAAAGACATTACACTAAGCTAATTCAGGAATTTTGGTAGATTATCTTTATCTTTGCAGACTTAAAACTATACTATAAATGTCAAACAGAAAGATGATTACGGCGGCTTTGCCTTACGCAAACGGACCGGTTCATATTGGGCATTTGGCGGGAGTTTACATTCCTGCAGATGTTTACGCAAGATTTCAGAGAAGATCGGGAAAAGATGTTGCTTTTATCTGTGGATCAGATGAGCACGGAATTCCTATCACCATAAGAGCTAAAAAAGAAGGAGTTACACCACAGGATATCGTCGATAAATATCATGAAATCATCAAAAAATCGTTCTCAGATTTGGGAATTTCTTTTGATGAATATTCAAGAACGACATCGGCTAATCATCGAGAAACAAGTCAGGATTTCTTTAAAGTGCTTTACGAAAAAGGAAAGTTCACAGAGGAAATGTCTGAGCAGTATTTTGACGAACAGGCTAATGAATTTTTAGCAGACCGTTACATCGTTGGAACTTGTCCGAATTGTGGAAACGAAAACGCTTACGGAGATCAATGTGAGAGATGTGGTTCTACCCTTTCTCCGTCTGAACTGATCAATCCAAAATCAATGTTGAGCGGAAATGTTCCTATTTTAAAAGAGACTAAAAACTGGTATTTACCATTAAACGAATATGAAGATTTCTTAAACGAATGGATTATTGAAGGTCACAAAGACGACTGGAAACCCAATGTTTACGGACAGGTAAAATCTTGGTTGACTGACGGTTTAAAGCCTCGTGCAATGACCAGAGATCTTAACTGGGGTGTTCCAGTTCCGCTTCCAAATGCTGAAGGAAAAGTTTTGTATGTTTGGTTTGATGCACCGATTGGATATATTTCTTTCACCAAAGAATGGGCTGAGAAAAACGGAAAAGACTGGAAAGATTACTGGCAAAGCGAAGAATCTGATTTAGTTCATTTTATCGGAAAAGATAATATTGTGTTCCACTGTATTATTTTCCCGGCGATGATGAAGGCTCACGGAGATTTCAAAATGCCGAAAAACGTTCCCGCTTTTGAATTTTTAAATCTTGAAAACGATAAAATTTCAACTTCAAGAAACTGGGCAGTCTGGGCACACGAATATGTGGAAGAATTCCCGGGACAGCAGGATGTTTTGCGTTACGCATTGCTTTCTTCAGCTCCAGAAACCAAGGATAACAATTTTACATGGAAGGATTTCCAGACCAAAAATAATTCGGAATTGGTTGGAATTTTTGGGAACTTTATCAACAGAGTTGCGGTTTTAATTCATAAATATTATGATGGAATTGTTCCTCAAGGTGACGTTAATGCTCCGGAACTACAGGAAATCAATAAATCAGCAAAAGAAATTTCAGGATTCTTAGAAAATTATGAATTCAGAAATTCTTTAACAGCTTTAATGAATTTAGCACGTTTTGGAAACCAGTATCTTCAGGCTGAAGAACCTTGGAAAACCATTAAAGATAATCCTGAAAAGGCTGCACAGTCATTATTTGTTGGAGCTCAGATTGCAGTTGCTTTAGCACAGTTGTGTGAGCCATTTATGCCTTTCAGTTCTGAGAAATTATTGAATATGTTTAATGTTCAAAAATTGAACTGGAGTGATGTTGAAACGAAATCTTTCTTAATTGAAACGGGTCATAAAATTAATGAATCATCTCTTCTTTTCTCTAAAATTGAAGACGATGTGATTGATTTTCAAATCCAGAAATTAGAAAATACAAAACAAAGCAATAAAAAAACAAATCCTAACGCCAACCCAATGAAAGACGAAATACAGTTTGATGATTTCACAAAAATCGACTTGAGAACAGCAACCATTCTTGAAGCTGAAAAAGTAGAAAAAGCAGATAAATTATTAAAACTGACTGTTGACACAGGTGTTGATGTAAGAACAGTTGTTTCGGGAATTGCAGAAAGCTTTACCGCTGAAGAAGTAATCGGAAAGCAGGTGATGATTTTATTAAATCTTGCTCCAAGAAAAATCAGAGGAATTGAATCTCAGGGAATGTTGCTTTTGACAACAAAACCTGACGGAAAATTATCTTTCGTAACGCCTGATGACAGCAATGTTGAGAACGGTATTGAGATAGGATAATCTTCAATATTTTAAATATAAAAACGACGCAAAATTTGCGTCGTTTTTTATTTTTGAATATCTCTTTATTTAATTTTCTTCGCCATATAATCACTCTCATTTCCCAAACGATCTATCGCTTTAATTGCAATTGCATTCAAAGTTTTCCCATCTTTAAATTTAGGGATTTCTTTAGAAAGCTTTTCTAAAGTCAGAATTTCGGTTTCCCAAATTCCGTTATATTGAGTGAAAAGGACCCATTGAAAAACATTTCCTATATTTTTTGTACTCCAATTGGTTTGTACAAAATTCATATTATCGTTGGTAAATAAAGTTGGTTTTTCCAAAGGGATTGTTTTTATCCATGGGCTTTTTGGAGTTAAAGCTTTTTCCTTGTACGGTCCGTTTTTTAAAGCTGGAAGCATGTTTGAATTTTTTGTCAAGCCTGCAATGCTCCAATGAATTTCTCCAGCATCATTATTTAAGATTTGTCTGGAAAGCTCAACCTGATTTTTAATTTCGGTTGGTCGGTCAGAAGTTTTTATTTCAACCGTATTTAATCCGGGCCAAAGATGACGGTTCATTGTGTTTTCAGATTTCCACCAGTTTAATAAAGATGCAAAACCCTGTCCTTTTGAATCAATCGGCCAGTACAATTGCGGTGAAAAATAATCAACCCAGCCCTTATTTAACCATAATTTAGCATCAGCAAACAATTCGTCATATTGTGAAGAACCGACAATTCCTTCAGGATAACCGGGTTTCCAGATTCCGAACGGACTGATCCCGAATTTCACATGATTTTTCTCTGCATGGATTTCCTTGTAAATTCTTTCAACAAATTTATTCACATTATCTCTTCTCCAATCTCCTCTCGATAATGTTCCGCCTGAACTTTGGTAAGCTGCCCAAGTTTTGTGATCTGGGAAATCTGCACCTCTGTTGTAGGTTGCATAAGGATAAAAATAATCATCAAAATGTACTGCGTCGATATCATACCTTTTCACAATATCTTTTACAACATTCGAAACGTGCCCCTGAGTTTTCGGATCTGCAGGATCAAACCAGTACATCCCGTTTTTTAATCTGATCGTAATATCAGAAAGCTTACTCACCATCGATTGACTGGTTACTGCTCCACCGTTAGAATGATGCGCTCTGTAAGGATTTAACCAAACATGAAGTTCCAGACCTCTTTTATGAGATTCTTCAATCCAGAATTGTAAAGGGTCGTAATTCGGATATGGCGGTTCACCTGTTTTTCCTGTTAAAAAATACGACCATGGTTCTAATTCACTGGTGTACAATGCATCTGCAGAAGGTCGAACCTGAAAAATTACCGCATTAAAATTATTTTCCTGAAGCATATTCAACATATTGATCGCTTCCGCTTTTTGTTGCTCTACAGAAAGATTATTTCTTGATGGCCAGTTGATATTGGCAACACTCGCAATCCAGACTCCGCGAAATTCGCGGTTAATCGCCGGAAGATTTACTTTAAAATCTTCTTCAACAGGTATTGATGCAATTGGCGGAACAGATTTCGGATCTGGTTTTTTAACCGTACTTTTTGAATTGTTTGTCGTTTTTCCAGACTTGTTTTTTGGAGCATTTTCTCTTACAGCACATGATGTAGTGAAAGAAGCGAACAAACCTAGTATACAGATTAATTTTATTTTAGTGATTTTCATATTTTATTCTAAGAAAGAATTTCAAAGTTGCTAAAAGACAAAACTAATGATATAAAGGTAATTTCGGAAATCTCATACTGTAAAATTTAGTTAAAACGAAAATAAATACCAGTTGAAAATTGTGGCTAATAAAAAAAGCCCCGAAAAATCGAGGCTTTAGATATAATATTAGAGTTAAAAATTAAGCTTTCGCTCCTCTTTCTACTCTTTTTCTTTCTTCTTCAGAAAGTAATTTCTTTCTCATACGGATGAAATTCGGAGTTACCTCGATTGCTTCATCAGCCTGAATATATTCCATACATTCTTCAAGAGAGAATAAGATTTTTGGTGCAACACCTGTATCTTTATCTTTCCCTGAAGCTCTCATGTTATTCAACTGTTTTGCTTCAACAATGTTTACAACCAAATCTCCCGGCTTGTTTTGCTCACCGATAACCATCCCTGCATAGATTTCCTCGCCCGGATCAACATAGAACTTACCTCTATCCTGTAATTTAGCAATAGAATATTCAGTTGCAGGACCTTGAGTTTTAGAAATCAATACGCCATTACTTCTTCCAGGAATCGCACCTTTGAAAGGCTTGTATTCTGTGAAACGGTGTGCCATGATAGCTTCACCAGCAGTAGCAGTCAACATTTGAGAACGCAATCCGATCAAACCTCTCGAAGGAATTTCGAATTCCATATGCTGCATTTCTCCCTTAGTTTCCATGATGTGAAGATCTCCTTTTCTCTGAGTGGCCAAATCGATAACTCTAGAAGCAAATTCTTCAGGAACGTCTACAACCAAAGATTCATAAGGCTCTAATTTTTGTCCGTTTTCATCTTCTCTCAAGATAACTTGTGGCTGTCCGATCGTCATTTCATAACCTTCTCTTCTCATTGTTTCAATAAGAACCGACAAGTGAAGAATACCTCTACCGAATACCAGGAATGTGTTGGCATCATCAGTCTGCTGAACTCTTAGTGCCAAGTTTTTCTCTAATTCTTTGTAAAGTCTTTCTTTCAGGTGGTTTGATGTAACATATTTACCGTCTTTACCGAAGAAAGGTGAATTGTTGATTGAGAAAGTCATGTTCAGAGTAGGCTCATCAATAGCCGTTCTCTCCAATGGTTCTGGGTTCTCAAGATCTACGAAAGAATCTCCGATCTGGAAAGCATCGAAACCTACTACAGCACAGATATCACCTGCCTGAACTTCAGTTACTTTTTTCTTTCCTAAACCTTCGAAAACGTACAATTCTTTTACTTTTCCTTTCACAACTTTTCCGTCTGCCTGAGCAAGACCGATCCACTGAGATTCTTTAAGCTCACCTCTCGTTACTTTCCCGATTGCAATTCTTCCTAAGAAAGAAGAGAAATCTAATGAAGTAATCTGCATCTGAAGATTTCCTTCAGTTACTTTCGGTTCAGGAACGTATTGTAAAATACCATCCAATAATGGCATAATATTGTCAGTCTGCTCTAATGAAGTATTGAACCATCCTTGTTTTGAAGATCCGTAGAATGTTGGGAAATCCAACTGCTCTTCAGTAGCTTCAAGGTTGAAGAACAAATCAAATACCTGATCGTGAACTTCATCAGGACGACAGTTTGGCTTATCAACTTTATTGATGACAACCAAAGGTCTAAGACCTAATTCTAAAGCTTTTTGAAGTACGAATCTTGTCTGCGGCATAGGTCCTTCGAACGCATCTACCAACAAGATAACACCGTCTGCCATTTTCAATACCCTTTCTACTTCCCCACCAAAATCGGCGTGACCAGGAGTATCGATAACGTTAATTTTTGTATCTTTATAAGTAACAGAAATATTTTTTGATAAAATGGTAATTCCTCTTTCTCTTTCAAGATCGTTGTTATCCATTATTAATTCTCCACTTTCCTGATTTTCTCTGAAAATGTTTGTAGCATGAATAATCTTATCAACCAAAGTCGTTTTACCGTGGTCAACGTGTGCGATAATCGCAATATTTCTAATGTTTTGCATGAATGATTTTTACGGGTGCAAAATTAATGATTTTTAATGAATTAACCATCATCAATATTAATTAATTAACAAATTCATAATGAGAGATTTGCCTTCAACGGAATTGTCTGAATTTGAAAATCATTAATTTAAGATAAAAATACTTTAGTTTATTGAGAGTTTATCCTATTCTCAATTTATTAAAACTTAAATAATTAAATCAATTCTTATGGAAACTTATAATGTAATAACAGCTGTTTACTATAAATCATATGTAAATTAAAAACGAAAGTGTTATTTAATCATAAAATTGAATATTGGTAACCTCTTTTTCACTAATTTGCGCACTCATAATGCCGTAGATCATGAAAAGAATAATTATATTCTGTTTTGCTCTGGCTTCTTATAGCCATGTTTATTCACAACAATCTGCCGATAAGGCTCTTCAATATTTAAACGAAAACTTCTCACAGGAGAATATTTATGTACTCACTGATAAAGATTTGTATCTTTCGGGAGAAACAGTCTGGTTTAATGCAATGGTTCTCAGAAACTTCAGCATATCAGACATTTCAACAAATTTCTTTATTGAGCTGTACGACCGAAATAAAAAGCAGGTTTTAAGAAAGAGATTTCCAGTTTTCAATGGCTCTGTTCAGGGCAGCTTTCAACTTCCGGAAAACCTTAATGAAGACATCTATTTTGTACGAGCTTATACTCCGATGATGAGTAATCTGAGTGAAGAATTTCAATATCTGAAACAAATTCCGGTTTACAATCCGTCTTCAACGAAAAAACTGATAAAAGATAAAACCTCATTGTGGTCTGTAACATTACACCCGGAAGCAAATACCTTTATACAGGGCAACCCATCCAAAATTGCTGTAAGACTTCACAGTAAAGGTATTCCACCTTCTCAGTGGGAAGGTTATGTTATTGAAAAAGATCATCCTGAAAAGAAAATTACAACCTTCAAAGGATTAGACGGAAATGTCGGTGTTTTCTCATTTACACCTGAAAAAGACAAAATTTACGAAGCTGTTGTGACCGACAACAATGGATTACAGAAATCCGCAACACTTCCCAAAGCTTCAGAAAAAGGGGTAAGCCTTCAGGTAATCAGTGAAAAAGACAATATTAAATACAAAATAAAAAACTCCGGAGAAGCGTATCCTTACCTTACAGTAATTGCAAATATTGGGGAACAGGTTGTTTATAAGGCTAAAGTAAACCAGCTGAAAGATGCATTCCAGTCTATACCAACAGATCAGCTTATCAATAGCGTTTTGCAAATCACAGTTTTTGACGATAAAGAAAATCCTTTAGTAAGCAGAATGTGCTTTGTGATGCCACAAAATTTACATATTGCCGCTCCCGAAGTAAAGCCTGAAAAATTGAGTACCGAAAAAAGAGCTTTGAATTCTTTCGATGTTAAACCTTTAAAAGATGTTCCGAATTATTCTGTAGCTGTATTTGATCCTGAATATAAAAAATCATTACAGGACGAAAACTTTTTGAGTTCTTTGTGGCTTACCAGCGTCATTAAATCTAAAATTGATCGTCCCGCACAATATTTTTCCAACAAGATGAACCCGGAAGCTTTGGATGCGCTTTTGATTTCCGAACAGTGGAAAATGTTTGACTGGAAAGAGATCATATCTGGGAAATATCCTGAAATTATTAATAATTCATCAAAATATATTTCTTACAGGGGAAAAGTTACCATCAATGCAAAACCTGCTCCACAGCAAACCCTTATTATGTTTGTGGAAGGCAACAAATCTGACCGCGAAATTCTTCAGGCAGAAACAGACAGCAACGGCGAGTTTTTCTTTGACAATATGATTTTTGAAAAACCAATAAAAGTCACTTATCAGCTAAACGGCGCAAATGCTTCGTTGAAAAGCAGAACGAACGTATTTGTAAATCCACTTAATACATTTATCCCTTTGAAAAAAGATTTACCTGAAGTAGAAGGATTTGAACTTGTGGAAAGAAATACAACATCAGAAACTTCTCAGCCCGCCGAATTGACAAAAATCATTGAGGCGAAAAAGTCTAAAAAAGAATATGACGAGAAAATCATCAATATTGAAGAGGTAAAACTAAAAGCCAAAAGAAAAAATCTTACGGAAGATCTCAACAAAAAACTCAGCAGTCCGCTTTATAAAAGCATGAATGAAGTAGTTTTTGACTTTGTAAATGATAATCAGTCTGCAGCAAGTTCACCGAATATTTTACAATGGCTTCAGGGACGTGTTGCAGGATTAACAATTAACAATGAAAACGGAAATCCAACTCCTTACATTAGACAAAGCAAAGCAAACATTTATCTGGATGAAATGTTAGTGGATGCTAGTTCTCTCAACGGAATAGCTGTTGCCAATATTGCTATGGTTAAAATCATAAAAGATGGTGGTCTTGGGATGAGCGGCGGCGGAAATGGCGGTGTGCTAATTTACACTAAGCGTGGAGATACCCAGAGTCCCATTGAAAATAAACTTTCTACGATGGTCGATTTAAATTTTTTCGTGATGGAAGGTTATAATGAATCTGAGAAATATCCTGATTCCGATTATGGTAATTCTGAGCTCTCAAAAATCAGTACCGATTACCGACCTGTATTGTTCTGGAATCCTACTCTTGAAATTGATGAATCCGCTCCTGCCATAATTAACTTTTACAATAATGATTCAGCGAAAAAATACCGATTTATGATTATGGGATTCGATGCTGAAAAATATATACCGGTTTATTATGATAAATTGATGCCTTGATGATCAACGCATGAAATATTGCCAATCATTTTGTGAATTTAAGATGCTTTCATTTTTGAGTATCTTTGAGATATTACACAACCCGTTGTTATGTTGTTTGTTGATACAAATAGTTGTGAATTGCTTTCATTTTTGAGTATCTTTGAGATATTACACAACCGAAGGATCTACATTTATGGAAATATCGCTGTTGTGAATTGCTTTCATTTTTGAGTATCTTTGAGATATTACACAACCAGCAGTCACGGCTTCAGCCACTCCATTTCGTTGTGAATTGCTTTCATTTTTGAGTATCTTTGAGATATTACACAACAACATCGACTTTAGGAACTAACTCGAAATAGTTGTGAATTGCTTTCATTTTTGAGTATCTTTGAGATATTACACAACAAATAAAAGTTATGGGTTGTGATATTCACAGTTGTGAATTGCTTTCATTTTTGAGTATCTTTGAGATATTACACAACCGTACCAACGTCAACTACCTTAAGTTTATAGTTGTGAATTGCTTTCATTTTTGAGTATCTTTGAGATATTACACAACCTCGAACATTTCGCGGTAGTACTCCGACATGTTGTGAATTGCTTTCATTTTTGAGTATCTTTGAGATATTACACAACCATAAGTTAATAGGATTCGCCCCGGTTACAGTTGTGAATTGCTTTCATTTTTGAGTATCTTTGAGATATTACACAACTATGCTCGTTTGTGATTGGGATGACCTCAAGTTGTGAATTGCTTTCATTTTTGAGTATCTTTGAGATATTACACAACTAATAGAAGTTTTGGCAGCCTTTGCTCTCAGTTGTGAATTGCTTTCATTTTTGAGTATCTTTGAGATATTACACAACAGTAAGTCCTTTGTGATTAACTTCGACTAAGTTGTGAATTGCTTTCATTTTTGAGTATCTTTGAGATATTACACAACACATATCATATCTGAGATAGGCTCCTAAAGGTTGTGAATTGCTTTCATTTTTGAGTATCTTTGAGATATTACACAACTATTTTTTGTCTGTAAGATTACTCTGCAAAGTTGTGAATTGCTTTCATTTTTGAGTATCTTTGAGATATTACACAACGCTCCTGAAAATGAAAGCCCGTAAAAAAGTGTTGTGAATTGCTTTCATTTTTGAGTATCTTTGAGATATTACACAACGTCTTTTGGCAACTCTGCTACTACTTCGTCGTTGTGAATTGCTTTCATTTTTGAGTATCTTTGAGATATTACACAACCCGTTCAATGGAGCTATAATGATTCACCCTGTTGTGAATTGCTTTCATTTTTGAGTATCTTTGAGATATTACACAACCTATTAATATGAAAACCGAACAAATAGGAAGTTGTGAATTGCTTTCATTTTTGAGTATCTTTGAGATATTACACAACATATTCGGCTTACTTGCCGTATGAGTTGGAGTTGTGAATTGCTTTCATTTTTGAGTATCTTTGAGATATTACACAACAATAAATAATCAATATCAGAAGTAAAATTCGTTGTGAATTGCTTTCATTTTTGAGTATCTTTGAGATATTACACAACCACGCCATTGTATTTTTGTGAAATTGTCAAGTTGTGAATTGCTTTCATTTTTGAGTATCTTTGAGATATTACACAACCGGATTCAAAAACTCAAGCTCTGATAAGAAGTTGTGAATTGCTTTCATTTTTGAGTATCTTTGAGATATTACACAACTTTGTTGCAACACCTTTGACATCTTCGATAGTTGTGAATTGCTTTCATTTTTGAGTATCTTTGAGATATTACACAACCGAAAAGATGCGAATTCCGAAGTTAAAACCGTTGTGAATTGCTTTCATTTTTGAGTATCTTTGAGATATTACACAACCCGGGAAGCCGAAAACGTTTAGAGTAGGCAGTTGTGAATTGCTTTCATTTTTGAGTATCTTTGAGATATTACACAACATACCGAGGCTTATAAAGCCTTGCAGGAGAGTTGTGAATTGCTTTCATTTTTGAGTATCTTTGAGATATTACACAACCAGGATGAGGTAGTAGAGCATATCAGGGCTGTTGTGAATTGCTTTCATTTTTGAGTATCTTTGAGATATTACACAACTATAATCATATCTATACATACAAACACACAGTTGTGAATTGCTTTCATTTTTGAGTATCTTTGAGATATTACACAACTAAAATAAAAATAAAAATGTGAAAAAAACCGTTGTGAATTGCTTTCATTTTTGAGTATCTTTGAGATATTACACAACAGACGTAAGGTTGGACTGGGAAATTGTTGCGTTGTGAATTGCTTTCATTTTTGAGTATCTTTGAGATATTACACAACGTCTTAGAAAAAGTAGATAAATTAGACCGAGTTGTGAATTGCTTTCATTTTTGAGTATCTTTGAGATATTACACAACTATTTCTTCTTACAATCATAGACGGATTAAGTTGTGAATTGCTTTCATTTTTGAGTATCTTTGAGATATTACACAACAGAAAGAAATTTACAATTGGTAGCTGTAGAGTTGTGAATTGCTTTCATTTTTGAGTATCTTTGAGATATTACACAACAATGCTTTAGAATATAACGCTCCCGCATCAGTTGTGAATTGCTTTCATTTTTGAGTATCTTTGAGATATTACACAACTGGTAGGAAACGCTTTAGTAATAACTATCAGTTGTGAATTGCTTTCATTTTTGAGTATCTTTGAGATATTACACAACTGCTGTGCATCATTGCGTAAAAAGTAGAGGGTTGTGAATTGCTTTCATTTTTGAGTATCTTTGAGATATTACACAACCAAAACTGCAATTATCCGCTTACAAATATTGTTGTGAATTGCTTTCATTTTTGAGTATCTTTGAGATATTACACAACTATGTCTAAACTTAGATTAAGTATAAACGTGTTGTGAATTGCTTTCATTTTTGAGTATCTTTGAGATATTACACAACTAAGCTACCATGAAGGCAACATCAACACTGGTTGTGAATTGCTTTCATTTTTGAGTATCTTTGAGATATTACACAACCACCGCCATTAGGACCCGAACCGGCTCCGGGTTGTGAATTGCTTTCATTTTTGAGTATCTTTGAGATATTACACAACTTTATTTTTATACATTTGTAACACAATAACGTTGTGAATTGCTTTCATTTTTGAGTATCTTTGAGATATTACACAACTGGTATTTCCACGTTGTAAGTGATTGGAGTGTTGTGAATTGCTTTCATTTTTGAGTATCTTTGAGATATTACACAACACGAAAGGAGGTTCTGAAAGTTATGGAGATGTTGTGAATTGCTTTCATTTTTGAGTATCTTTGAGATATTACACAACTATCAATTTCTCAACAAAGAATTTGCCAACGTTGTGAATTGCTTTCATTTTTGAGTATCTTTGAGATATTACACAACTCACTAGAATGGGATGGAAAGAGCAGGATAGTTGTGAATTGCTTTCATTTTTGAGTATCTTTGAGATATTACACAACAGGACAAAGAAGTTTAGATAACTTAAAGGGGTTGTGAATTGCTTTCATTTTTGAGTATCTTTGAGATATTACACAACAGCAGGATTAGCATTTGATACAGATGTGCAGTTGTGAATTGCTTTCATTTTTGAGTATCTTTGAGATATTACACAACACCTCAGATGCTAAGATGGCAGAGATCTACGTTGTGAATTGCTTTCATTTTTGAGTATCTTTGAGATATTACACAACGCTCCTGAAAATGAAAGCCCGTAAAAAAGTGTTGTGAATTGCTTTCATTTTTGAGTATCTTTGAGATATTACACAACTATGATGGCAGATAATAGAGTTTTAAAGTAGTTGTGAATTGCTTTCATTTTTGAGTATCTTTGAGATATTACACAACTTAAATCTTTTTGTAGAGTAAATAATATAGGTTGTGAATTGCTTTCATTTTTGAGTATCTTTGAGATATTACACAACCGTAGGTAAATACTCTGTACCTAGGTCAGCGTTGTGAATTGCTTTCATTTTTGAGTATCTTTGAGATATTACACAACCTAATGATGAGTTTGGGGATAGCATCAAAGGTTGTGAATTGCTTTCATTTTTGAGTATCTTTGAGATATTACACAACTAGAGCCGTTCACAGTTTAACTAAAATATCGTTGTGAATTGCTTTCATTTTTGAGTATCTTTGAGATATTACACAACTTTAAGTTTTAAAGATTAAATAAATTATATGTTGTGAATTGCTTTCATTTTTGAGTATCTTTGAGATATTACACAACCTTACCTCTATTGATTTAGATTACATTTTAGTTGTGAATTGCTTTCATTTTTGAGTATCTTTGAGATATTACACAACTAACGTTATATGTTTTAATTACTCTACAAAGTTGTGAATTGCTTTCATTTTTGAGTATCTTTGAGATATTACACAACTGAAGAGATTTAATACCTACCATATTTCTAGTTGTGAATTGCTTTCATTTTTGAGTATCTTTGAGATATTACACAACCTTTACTTTTAAAGCTCAGACACGTTTATCGTTGTGAATTGCTTTCATTTTTGAGTATCTTTGAGATATTACACAACCTCCGTTAATTTTTGCACCCATGTAATCGTGTTGTGAATTGCTTTCATTTTTGAGTATCTTTGAGATATTACACAACTTTGAGAATTAAGACCAGGCTGTCTTGTGTGTTGTGAATTGCTTTCATTTTTGAGTATCTTTGAGATATTACACAACGATCTCTAAAATATTCATAATAACATAACTGTTGTGAATTGCTTTCATTTTTGAGTATCTTTGAGATATTACACAACTTTGAGAATTAAGACCAGGCTGTCTTGTGTGTTGTGAATTGCTTTCATTTTTGAGTATCTTTGAGATATTACACAACTGGTGTCTTCAAAAATATTACTATCTTTGTGTTGTGAATTGCTTTCATTTTTGAGTATCTTTGAGATATTACACAACGATGCACTTGTTTGTAATGTCTCACTAATAGTTGTGAATTGCTTTCATTTTTGAGTATCTTTGAGATATTACACAACTTCATGCATAACAGGAGCGACCATAGGCATGTTGTGAATTGCTTTCATTTTTGAGTATCTTTGAGATATTACACAACCTCAAAATTTAATCCGTTGATAATCAACGGATTTTTCATTTATTTAGGATTCAAAATTTAGAATAATTCAAGTTGTTGGAAGGTCGGTGGCGGTTCTTCTTTATTCCTGGCAAAGAAAATTTCAATATCCCCAAATTGCTTATCCGTAATGCACATAATGGCAACTTTACCAGCTTTAGGAAGCATAAACTTGACTCTTTTAATATGAACCTCAGCATTTTCACGGCTTGGACAATGCCGAACATACATTGAAAACTGAAATAAAGTAAAACCATCATCCAACAAAGATTTACGAAAGCGATTGGCATCTTTCATATTGGCTTTAGTTTCTGTCGGCAAATCATATAATACTAAAACCCACATAATTCGGTACGCATTAAACCTTTCGGCGTTCATATCAGTTCGGGATAAGAAATCAGTCGTTTTTCTCCTGTGTAACATTTGTAAAGTGAAGTAGCCGTTGTTTTTACTGCTACCAACAACGGTCTTGTTTTACTTTCTATCAATACATCTTTAGTCGCGATTTGCAGGATGTGTGATTTGAATTCTTTCGTCAGTTCCTCAATATTTGGATTCTTTGTCAACCAATCCATTACCAACAAATCTACAAATGGTCGATAAGGTTCCATCAAATCATCTGCGAGACAATAAGGATTATATTTGTTTTTATGGAAAATTCCGAGTACTGGAAGCAATCCTGTCTCAACAATTGCTCTCGCTACAATACTTCTGAGAACGGAGTAACCGAAATTAAAAAACTGATTGGGAGAATCTCCAAAACGCTGTCTCAGAAAATCGAGGCTAATGAGGTATTTCCAGTAATGTTGGGCTGCAATACCTTCCATATTAGTAATATCTCCACTTTTAACGTTGTTTTGATAATCAATCATCGGTTCGTAATAGTTTCCTAATCTTCTTAATACTTCTTTCTGATTTTCAATTTTGCATTCGATGGTTTGTTTCCAAAGTTGTTTTTTCAAAGGTTCACTGGCTTCCAATTGATCTTTTACCCTATCAGAATGTTCAGTATGGCCATAAAGCGGTAACATCATTCCGTGTGGCAAATGATGATTGTCACAACTGACCACAACCACATTATTTCCCATCATTTTTTGAATGAGCTGATGTGAAATGGTAATCTGAAAATGATCTAACATCAGCAAACCCAAATCTTCCACAGGAACCTTTCCTTTCATCTCGTTTGAGGAAGGTTCCATAATGCACATTTGCTCGTCTTTGAGTTTGAGATAAGCGGGATTGCCGATGTAGATGGAGCGGGTAATCATAATTAATATTCTCCTATTTTAGTGATTTCTCCTAAATGATTTAACCTAACTTTTACAGGGTTTAAATCAATAAGTCCTTTTGTGCTTAATCTAAAGTATCTTTTGCTTTCCTTAGCTCCTTCAGTTTTCTTCAATTCTGTATTTTTTGTTTCTAAATGATGCCTGAAAAAATAATCACCATCAGTAATACTCCAGACTAAATACAAATGCTTGCTCAATAAAGTCTTATCATTATTTTCTATAGCTGCTTCAAAATCTTCTTGTAATAAACCCAGAACAAACATTTCATTTTGTTGCAGACTAAATTTCAATTTGAGTTTATCAATTGGCAATTTATTCAAAAATGATTCTGGAAGTTCTTTGTCTAATAATTGATTCCAAACATCTGACGAATTTTTAATAACAGCAGGAACATTATTTTTTTTTCTTTCTACTGCATGCCAAAATGTACAACTGTGCTGAACAAGCTTATTATCTTTATCTTCATAAATGGCAATATGATGATTGTTTCCTGTTAGTACAAACCCGATATCTCTGCCGTTTTTATCTTTTTTAATTGCCTGTAAATTATTAGCATCCGGACGAGCAAATAACCGAACTGTAATAATTGGGATTTGTTTTTCTTCATTAAGCCAAAGTGTATCCTTGAAAGCTTCTTTTTCTTTATTTCCAAATTGAGCTAAACGCTCTTTTACTAAAAATTTCACTCTATCATCAACAATATCATCAGCCTGACTTGCTTTTAGACTTTGTAGTTTATATTTCAAAACGGTTGCATCATTATAGCAAGATGCTTTTTCCAGAATTTCTGTTTTTTCTTCATTCAGAAAAATTGGGTTTTTCTTTAAAGTTGATAAAGACAATTTAGAATTATTTTCATTTTCTGCAAGTCTTTCCTCTACTAAGACTTTAATCTTAGGGTTTACAATTTTCTTCGAATTTTCAAATAAGTATTTTAAAGGCTTATCTTTCTCAATCACTTTTATTTTACCGTAAACAGATTGCTCGTGTAATGCTCCTCTTAGAACAATTACACCTGTGTCCTTATTCTTTCCGGTAGCTTTAAATTTAGTTATTGTCGCAACTTTTTTACCTGCTTTAAAAGAAACTAAAACCTTGTCAGCCTCTTGCTCCACATACTTTGTATCGAATTTAACAGGTTTCTGCAAACGCAAATAATCATCTAATTGAGATAGTCTTTCTTTGTGATTTTTAACAAACTCATTATCATTTTCAAATTCTTTTTCGTTATAATTTTCTCCTAAGAGTTTTTTTGCTTCTTTAATTTCTCTTTGCATCAAATCTTTAGTATCACTAGAATTCAAAGTATTTATCCGTTGAATAAAACCTTGCTTTGTACAAGCAACAACTAAAGCATCAATAGCGTGATGGCGGTGATCATCTCTTTTTGTCCAGTTTTCTATTTCTTCTTTTTGGTGCTTTCTTTTTCCGTGTTCGCTTGTCCATTCTTTGATTACGGTTTGTCCTAATTCTTTGTATTTAGGCATTTGCAGATTCATCAAGACATCGTCCCACCCCCAAAGATTACGAAGTTTTGCAGTAATTCCACCTTCTGTTGTTGTCACATTATTGCATACTTTCTGTAAAATTTCTCTTGCCTTTCGAGAAATATATTGAGTGTCTCTCAATTGTCTGTCGATAAAGTTTTCCCAAAGTTTTTTATCGGTCTCTGTTTCTTTTCCTAGTTTTTTCCTTTCCAAATATTCTTTGTGCGAAACTTTTAACCTTTGCATTTTACTGTAAGAAATAATTCCTCTTTTGAACCAATCATCTACACGTTCGGAATATATCCTAACTTGCTCCTCTCCTTTTGTACCAATATAATCGTACGCAGTTTGATTGGTTTTTGTTGAATTACATTTTCTGTGAACCAAAACTTTATTGGTTTGAGAATCATCAAATAACAGAGCTTTCGGCACTATGTGGTCAACATCAAAAGCATCGCCACTCAAAGCTTCTGTTAAATTAAATGTTTCACCACAATAAATACATTGATTATTGACGTGAGCATCTTTCAGATTTTTGCTAAGCGACGGGAAAATGAATTTATATTTCTGAATATATCTCTTGGTAACAGGTAATCCCAGTTCAGCTAATCGTTTTCCAATTTCCTCATTGAGTTTTTTATTTTTTGAATTTTGCAAATCGGCATCATTTCGTTCGTCTTTACTTTGTTTAAGTTCACGTGCAAGCTCGACTCTTATTTCAGATAGTTTTCCATATTGTTCAAGGATTGCGTTGACCACATTAATCATCTGATTCAGAATTTTCTCGACAATAGGTTGTCTCAAACTATTTTTAGAAAGAAGTTCTAATCTATCTAAAGTAATTTGTTGTTCTCTTTCATCCTTCGTCAACGAATTAGAATGATTGTAACCAGCCAAACTACAGGATTGGGAATAATCATAGCCTTCCATCAGAAAAGGCAGAATTTTCCGCATCGATTTGTTTGATTTATTCCCGAAAGCCTGTTTATTAAAATCAATGTGAGATAACTTTTCAGCAGTTTCATCATCAAAACCAAACCTTTTGATTAAAGCATTTTTACATTCATCCAAAACTTTTAGAGAATAAATGGTGTGCCACAATTGATACAAAGGTTCTTTCTCCAATGAAGCATCCAATTCCAAACCTGCTCTTTCTTCCAGAATTTCTCCAGTCTTTTTATCGACCAACATTGAAGTATGATTTGATGGAATAATGGAAACATCAAAATTCAAAAGTTCATTATCACCTAAAACCGTATGAAGAGCTGAAAAAGTTTCATTTCCTTTAATGCCTTTTAGGATTTGCTTATTCACATAAACATCATTTTTATTTAAGTCTAAAATTTCAAGAAGCTTAGTAAAACTTAAACTATCATTTTTAAATAAATAATCTGCTAAAATTTCTTTCTCCTTTAAATTGGGAGTTTTCTCACCCCATTTATATTTGCTTCCTTCTGGATTTTTTATTTTTAAACTAATCGTGTTGACAACTTCCCAAATCCGACAGAGCTGAAATAAAGGAGAAGTTTTCGGCGCAACTTTCGATCCTACAAAAACCACTTTATCTTTATTTTTTTCTTTATCGAAAACAGTTTTCTCAAAACCTTCAAATTCACAAATACTGACTAACCCTTTTTGAGATTTTAGTTTTCTTTGAAAATAAATAATTTCATTCCTTAATTGATGAACAACTTCATCCGTAAGAAAATCATGTTTATTTTTTTGAGCATTAATGATAGTATCAAACTCTTCTGTATAAGCTTCTCGTGGATAAACTTCTTCTTTGATTCTGAAATAAGAATTGTTTGTGTTTGCATTGTATAATTCTTCATAAAAATACTGTCCAATAGTTTGATTTCTCTCTTTCAACTGAGCATAACGACCTTTGACGGCCTGAACATAATCGGTATCTTTTTTATCAGCGTTGGCTTCGCTTCTCGCAGATTTATAACCTCTTTTCTGATTAAGCATATATAAAATACGCCCTAATTGTTCAGCAGAAATATTTTCATTAGGATTAGCTGAATCACTTCTAAGCTTCCACAAATCGAGCATTGGGAGCTTTAATAATTCCTCCGATGGAAAAATATTGTATTTATTTAGAATTTTTTTTAAATCACTTTTCTTTAGTTGCTTTCTGTCATATCCTTTTCTCTGAGTACGGCTTACCGTTCTGCTTTGATTCTTTGTAATTGACAAACCTCTTTGAAATTCTTCTTTATCACTGGTGGATAATGGAATTATTCTAGAGCCCATTGCAATAATGCGAATAGGGGTATTGTTTTCGTCAACTTCTATTAATGCCCAACCAATAGAGTTCGTGCCTAAGTCTAATCCAAGTATATTTTTAGTCATAGCTATTTTAGTTTTGATAAAGCATAAAAATAAAGAGAAAAAAAATAATTATTTTACGGAAAACCATAAAACGTTTAAAAAAATAATTTATAGATTTGTAACCGAAAGCAATTCACAATAAGGATTATTCCGTTGTGAAAACATTCAGGGCGGGGCAACTCGCCTTTTTTATTTCCCCAAATAAATCCTCTAATCATTTCCCTTTTAATAGAAAAAACGTATTTTTGAGCTTTCATAAACACAAATTTAAATACATGAATATTTCTTCATCCCGTACATCTGTTATTGCCTTAGCATTATTTACAGCCCCATTTTATTTTTCTCAGAACAAAGCAGAAGATGCAATTAAAAAATTTGAAGAAAATTATCCTCAGGAAAAAATCCATTTACTTCTCAACAAAAAAAATTATGTTGCCGGAGAAAACCTTTGGTTTACTTCTTTTGTTTTTGATGGTTATAGTCCTTCAACAATTTCTACGAATATTTTTGTAGAGCTTTACGATCAGAATAAAAAACAAATCAGTAAAAAAATATATCCTCTAATTCAAGGGAAAGGAAGTGGAAGCATTACCCTTCCTGAAAATTTAAAAGAAGATGTTTATTACATCAGAGCCTATACAACATGGATGGGAAATTTCAGTGATGATTTTAATGAGATACAGCCTATCACCGTTTACAATCCGTCATCACCTGAAAAGCTCGTAAAAAATACGGATGCACCATGGACTGCACAGGCTTTTCCGGAAAGCGGAACTTTTATTGATGGCATTAACACGAAATTTGCAGTCAGATTACAATCAAACGGAGAAACACCTTCAAAATGGAATGGTTATGTGACAGAAATTCAAACCCCTCAAATTAAAATTGTTTCGTTCCAAGGCTTTGATCAAAATATTGGTGCATTCAGTTTTACTCCTTCATCAGGTAAAAAATATCAGTTGATTATTGAAGATGAAAAAGGAGTGAAACAAACAGTAAATTTGCCTGAAGTTTCATCATCCGGAATCAATCTACAGGTTGAAAGTCTCAATGATGCCATAAAATTTACGCTTAAAAGCAAAAATATTGATGTTAATTCCAAATATAAAGTTTTAGGCACAATCAATAATCAATTAGTTTATAAAGCCAATATTTCAAAAATTTCTGATCAGATTTACTCAATCCCGACCAGTCAACTTGTAAACGGAATCCTTAATCTTACTGTTTTTGATGAGCAGGAAAATATTGTAGTACAAAGACTTTGTTTTATTCAGCCACAGCTATTAAAATTAAAACAACCCTCTATAAAAGGTTTATCATTAAATACAAATTCAAAAGAAAGTAATTCATTCAATATTTCTCAGAATTCCGGCATTTCTCAGTACACGGTTACTGTTTTAGACGAAAAAACCGAAAATCCTGAAGATGAAAACAGTTTACCTAGTAAACTTTGGCTTACCGGAGATATTAGTTCAAAAATTTACAATCCTGCGCAATATTTTAATAAAACCAGAAATAATAATGCATTAGATGCACTGTTAATTTCAGAAAAATGGAATCGTTTTAACTGGCAATCACTAATAACCGGTAATTTTCCAGCAATAAAATATAAACCTGAAAGCTACCTTTCTTATAAAGGAAAGGCCATGAAATTGGGTAAACCCGCTGCTGAAGAAGAAATTAATTTGATTTTTAAAATGCCTAATCAGGGAATTAAATATCATCTGATTAAGACCGATAAAGAAGGGTTTTTCACATTAAATGGTTTGGTGTTTGAAGACTCGATGACGTTTTCTTATCAACTCAACAATGAAAAAGCAACTAAAAATTCAGTACAGGTTTATTTTCAGCCCAATTTTTCGTTTCTTCCCCTGAGAAAAAATCTACCTCTTAATAATTATCATTTGGTTGCCCGAACTTCTGAGGATAAAATATCTGAAGAAGTAGAACGTGCTATCGCAACAAAAAGTTATTCTACTGAAGTGAATGAAAAGACTGTTTTGATTGAAGAAGTTAAACTGAAGGGGCAGAAAAAAGATTTAACCAAAAAACTTAATAAAGAGCTAAGCGGGCCTCTGTTTAGAAGCGGCAATGAACAAGTTTTTGATTTCGTTAATGATAATGCCGGAGCACAGGCCTCCCTGAACATTTTACAATGGTTACAAGGAAGAGTTGCGGGTCTACAGATACAATCACAGGGCGGAAATTACACCGCAACTTATCGTGGTAGCTCAATAGGTATTTTTCTCGATGAAATGCGGGTAGAACCCTCTCAGATCTCAAACATTTCTGTATCGAATATAGCTATGGTAAAAGTGATTAAAGGATATTTTGCCGGAAGTTTTGGAGGAGGAAACGGTGCTATTGCAATTTATACACGACGTGGCAATATGCCTGGTTCTACTATTGATACTACATTACCATCAACGTTGACTGAAATTAAATTGAGCGGCTATGATAAAGAAATTCCATTCAATAACTCCGTTTATGAAGATGAAAGTTTGAACATCAATGCAAAAGATAAAAGAAATGTCTTGTATTGGAATCCTTATTTAGAAAGTAATAAAAACGAACCCACAATCGTACAATGGTACAATAATGATGATGCAAAAGCTTTTAGAGTAATCATCATCGGTTTTGATGAAAATAATGATCCATTATATTACAATGAGGTTCTAAAAATAATTTTTTTAAAAACCAAAAACTAAAAGAGCTCCCATTTCTGAGAGCTCTTTTTGTTAAATGATGAATTGTTTGATTATTCTTCTTTGATAAACTTCTTCTGTACTTTTCCTTTTACATCTTCTATATCAATAATATAAACTCCACTGATGAGTACACTTACGTCAATTTTATTGTTAACAATAAATCCGCTTGAAATTAATCTTCCAGCTGCACTGTAAATTTTATAGCTCGCCTTTTCACTGATATTCTTTACATTCAGTATCGATTTTACAGGATTCGGATAAATCATTATAGAAGTCTGATCTAATGAATTTGGTGCCGGAACTTTTGAAATTCTAACGGTATAATCCTCTACTTCCCCATCAGCAAAACTAATACAGTTTACAGGAATTGCATCTTTTGCCATTGCCACTCTCATAACCACATATTTATGATCTGTCATGCTGATAAATGCATCAGAAGGTACATTAAATACTGCACTTGCAGTTGCATTTGTATTCGGCCCGTCTGCCAGAATTCTCTCATCAAGATCGAAAGTTCCGTTTCTGTCGAAATCTATCCAGACAGCTACACCAGCTTTTCCTCCTGAACTCAGGTTTTTATCAATAATAATCTGATTTCCTGTAGAGCCTTGAACCATTTCAATAAATTTCTTAGGATCTCCCGTAAAGTCAGAATAAGTAGTTCCTGTGGATTCATTGATCATTTCAGGCTTACCGGTTGGCTTAGCAGTAACTTTTGAAATAAATTCATTAGCAGAATTTGCAGACTGCATAGGACAATATATTACTGTAGGAGTTACGAAATAATACAATGGTGTGAAATTTCCCGGTTCACTGTTACAAATATTAGCTACCTGCATTTCATACTTGGTGACTTCTAATAATCCTGTAATGGTGTGCGTATTTGTATTTACCGAAATATTTGTCCAGCTCGGAATCCCAACTTTTCTGTATCTTAAAATATACGTTGCACCAGGGAACGGATCCCACACAACTTCAACGCTTGTAGGGTTCAGCTGAGTAATTGTAAATCCTGGAGGAGGAACTTCACAAACTCTTTCTGTTGTAAATACCTGAGTATTTGACCAAGGGTTTGGTGTAGTTTCACCATTACAGATACTTGCTACTACAACTTCGTATGTTTTATAAGAATCAAGATTAGGAATTGTATACGTATTAATTGGCGGCGGCGGTAATGCAGGAGTATTCCAAAGTATAGTTCCTTGCTCACGCCACTGTAAAACATAGGTTGCATTCGGTACAATCGGATTCCAGGTTACCAATGCAGAATTTGATGTAATGTTGGTTACCGTCACGCTTGGCGGAGTCGGATCACATCTTGTTGTAAAGGTAGTAGTTGGAGTAAAAATTCCAATTCCGCTGGCTCCACAAGTTGCAGCTACTCTTACTTCATACGTAGTTGCTGGAGTGAGTGCATTCACCAGTACAGGCGGATTACCTGCTAAAGTGGAAACATTCAGTGTAGTCCATGCAGAAGCTGGGTTTGTCACAGGTCTGTATTCTAAAACAAATGCAGTATTATTAGTAGCAGAAACCCAATTAATAATCGCTGAATTATGGGTTATCGTATTAAATGTTGGTGTAGCCGGAGTATCATTGCTACACGGTCTAAGTTTCACAGCATAATCCTCCACTTCACCATTTACCGGATCTACACACATTACCGGAGCACTTCCTCTTTTCAGCACTACTCTCATGGTCGTCGTATTTGGCCCGGTATATACTCCGGTTGCGGGAACATCGAACGATAATGTAACAGGACTTAAAGTATTGGAAGCAGTACTCATGATTCTTTCTGAATCAGTAAATATACCATCTCTGTTCCAGTCGATCCAGGCATGTACCGCATCTCCAAATGTAGTTCCTATCCATCCTTTAGAAACAGAAAGCTGATTTCCTATTGATCCTATTTCTAAATTGATCAATGTTGCAGGTGTCGTATAATTTGTATAGTTATCCTGCAAAGTCGTATTAGTCATCACCGGAAAGTTTACCGGAGTTACCGTAACATTTGATATGTAATCATTAGTTCCGGTACCTATCATATTACAATAAGTAACAGGTGGTGTGGTAAAATTAAGAGATGGAGAAAAAGCTCCCTGATTGCCTCCGCAAATTGTAGCGATCTGTACCTGATAAGCAGTTTGTTCCGTAAGATTTGGTATTGTATAAGAACTTTGTCCTACAGGAAGTGTTAATCCTGCTGCACTTGGTAACCATGCTCCAGTTGTTCCTTCTCTCCATCTGATAACATAGGTCGCATTTGCAGTTGGCATCCAAGAAACATAGGCTGAAGTATGGGTCATATTACTCACCGCAATGTTTGTTGGAGGATTCGTAGTACATGGCTGAAGATCAATAAATTTAATTTGATAATCCTCAACTTCTCCGTTACTCGTAAGGTTTGCACATGCATCCGCAGGAGTTACCCAGTACACAATAACACGCATTTTTATTTTACTTGTTCCAACATAAGCGTTTGCAGGAACATCAAAATTTCCTGTGACAGGAGTTGTGTTTGAAAGCCCCATACCCATTATTCTCTCTCCACCAGGTGTAGTAGAAGGATTATTATTAAAAATACCGTCTCCGTTAAAATCAATCCATGCGTACGTTGTATAAGTACTCGATGCAATTGTTCTTCCTACAGAAAGTGTATTATTAACTGAGTTCCTAAGGAGTGTAATGGTTTTGGTAGGATCATTGGAATAATCCGTATAGGTACTCGCTCCAGAATTATTACTTGTCATCGGAACGTTGGTTCCTATCATAGTCACATTATTAATAAAACCATTGGTAACCGTTGCAGTTCCCGAACTACAATAAGTAAGCGCTGGTGTGGTGAAAGTAACTGGCGGAGAAAATACTCCCTGAGTTCCACATATTGTAGCAATTTCTACTTCGTATTGCGTTTGCTCTGTAAGCCCCGGAAGAGAAATATTATTCGTAAAAGGGGTTGTTACATTAATGGTTTGCCATGTTCCAGAAGGCAATACTCTGTACCTTACGACATAAGTTGCATTCTGAGACGCCGTCCATGTTACCGAAGCTGAAGTAGCCGTAATATTATTTACCGTAATATTTGCCGGAGGTACATTTGTACACGGAGGAAGTACAGTTCCTACAAGTTGAAGACGCGGCAATACCGCATATCTGCTTGTAGCAGTAGGAGGATTAAGAGGATCCGGATTTGTTGTCGTATTATAATAAATCATTCCTCTATTTGCTCCCGCAGAATAACTGCCCCAGTTTGCGGTACAAGATGTTCCCGGTGTATTTTCATCTACAGCAATTACCACATTACTTGTCCCATCCCAAAGGAAAGGTGTTGAAAGCGGAATTTCTATCCAGGTTCCTGCTGCCATCGCAGGCAAAGTACCAGAATAAACCTGGGTTAAAGATCCTGCAGAAATCCAGCTTGTTGTGGTTGCGAAATCTGTTTGAGAAGTATTCCCCATGTACACTACCCATTGATTATAATTTGCCTGAGTAGCTGCTGTACTTGATACAAAATATCTAATTGATGTAATTAAATTATTCGTTCCTACAGCACTTGCAATTTCAGCCGTAGTATAGATCATCTGAGAATAATTGTATCCCGAGCACGAATATACCGGTAAAAATCCGTGCGTTGCTGTTCCACCTCCAATTTGTCCCGGTATAAAGCTGTCACCTTCCACCCACTGAGATTTATCTGAAGCAGAACATACGGAACGTACCCACCAGTAATAAGTAGTTCCAGGTACTAAAGGCGAAATATTTGCTGAAGTTGCCGGTATAATGGTACCGACAGTTGCCGCAGTCGGAGGCGTGTTGGTTGTACTATAATAATATTCATAACCACCTGCCGGTGCAGGAGCGGGCGAAAGAGGAGGCGACCAGTTAAGCGTTGCCGAAGTTGGTGCAATATTAGTCGCTGGCGAAACCAAAGGCACAAAACACGTTGGAGCCTGAATTACCTGTACTTCATCCAGCAAAACATCATCATAGAAGTTTCCATTGTCAGCAACATCTTTATCAACAGTAAATTTAAGCTGAATTGTTGCGCCGATATAACTCGCTGCCAAAGGAATACCTACAGTTCTCCATTCAGAACTGTTGCTATTGTCTGTCCAGATCTGAACCCATCCACTCCCGTTATTTACAGCAAGCTTTAATACATTATGCTCAAAAGCAGGAACGGTTCCTGTTGCTGAAGTAAGGTGATTTTTAAACCACTCAAATTTCACATATGGGTTCGTAAGTCCTGTAAGATTAATCTGAGGACTTATTAATTCTACATTATTTTCATCCTCGTAAGGAGCACTTGCATCCACCCAGGCAAAAGTTCCTGCGGGTTTTCCACCGTTTCCTGTAGCTCCATAACCTGCTGAGCCAGAAAATTTCCATTTTACATTAACGTTCGTAGATGTTGTTGTAGGATTTTGATTGGTCCAGCAAGTTGGCACTGCTCCCGTACTAAATGATTGTAAAAACGGTACGGGAACCGCATTACACGTTTGCGCCGAGACATTGATCTGTATACACAGCAAAAGTCCCAGAACCATTAAAAGTCTGTTCATATAATCGGAATTTGGTAAGTTAATAAAATTGTGAGTGTATCTTTTTCTCAAAAAAAGATTAAAATTTGAAATGATAAAATAGATAGAATAAGTAGAGTTTTTCCTCATAGGCATAAAATATTTTGGTTTGAATAACAAATATAGTTTTTTTATTTAAAAAGACAATATGATTACAGAAATTAAAACCAACACAAGTTATAATTAAAAATTAAACACAAAATCAGCTTATTTCATACTCAAACAATAATTACTATTTTCTACATATAAAATCCATAATTCAAAAATTTATTACAAATTCCTATTAAAATGATCTGAAAAAAGTCAGTATTTTAGCCATTCTAAAAATGCCACATGACCATAACAGAATTTGTAAACAAAGAATTAAATATATCCGCTAAAAGCATCAATGCTACTTTAAAATTATTGTCTGAAGACTGCACCATTCCGTTTATTTCCCGCTACCGAAAAGATGCAACCGGAAATTTAGATGAAATTCAGATTGAACAAATATTTAAACTCAATAAACAGTTTGAAGAGCTCATAAAACGAAAAGAAAGCATTTTGAAATCGATTGAGGAACAAAATGCCTTACACCCTGAATTGAAACAGAAAATTGAAGCCAGTTTTGATATTCAAGAGTTGGAAGATTTATATCTACCCTTCAAAAAAAGAAAAAAAACGAAGGCAGATGCTGCAAAAGAAAAAGGACTTGAACCTTTAGCAAAAATTATCATGAGTCAGAAAGCTCAGGATATTCTGTTTTTGGCTTCTAAATATTTAAATGATCAGGTTTCTTCTGAAGAAGATGCTTTGCAGGGCGCAAGAGACATCATGGCAGAATGGATTAACGAAAATATGTATGTCCGTAAAAATCTGCGTCGCCTTTTTCAACGTAAAGCATTAATTACCTCAAAGGTTGTAAAGGCTAAAAAAGACGAAGAAGATGCACAGAAATTTTCACAATATTTTGAGTGGGAAGAAAGTCTGAACCGAACACCCTCTCACAGACTTTTGGCAATGCTCAGAGCAGAAGCCGAAGGTTTCGTAAAAACAAACATCGGAATTGATAAAGATGAAGCCTTAGATTTTATTGAAAATGCTATTATTAAATCTAAAAATGAAAGTTCAGAGCAAATCGTTTTAGCCATAAAAGATTCCTACAAAAGACTTCTCGAACCCGCTATCTCCAACGAAACTTTACAGGAAGCAAAGGAAAAAGCCGATAAGAAAGCCATCGAAATATTCTCTGAAAACTTAAGCCAGCTTCTACTCGCACCACCTTTGGGAGAAAAAAGAATTCTGGCGATTGATCCGGGTTTTAAAAGTGGTTGTAAGGTAGTTTGTCTTGACGAAAAAGGAGATTTGCTGCACAACGAAACCATTTATCCTCATGCTCCGCAAAACGAAAGCGGAATGGCGATGAAGAAAATCCGATCGATGGTGAATGCTTACAACATCCAGGCAATTTCTATCGGTAACGGAACAGCAAGTCGCGAGACCGAATTTTTCATAAAAAAAATTGCTTTTGATAAGCCTTTGCAGGTTTTTGTGGTTTCTGAAGCCGGAGCGTCGGTGTATTCTGCAAGTAAAATTGCAAGAGATGAATTTCCGAGTTTTGATGTGACTGTTCGTGGTGCGGTTTCTATCGGGAGACGACTTTCGGATCCATTGGCTGAGTTGGTTAAAATTGATGCAAAATCCATCGGTGTCGGACAATATCAACATGATGTCGATCAAACTCAGCTGAAAAATGAGCTGGATTCTACCGTTATGAAATGCGTAAATTCAGTCGGAATTAATTTAAATACCGCTAGCAAATCACTTTTAAGCTACGTTTCGGGAATCGGTGAAAAGATGGCCGAAAATATAGTGAATTACCGCGCTGAAAATGGAGCTTTTGAAAACAGAAAACAATTGAAAAAAGTTCCAAGATTGGGCGAAAAAGCCTATCAACAGGCTGCAGCCTTTATCAGAATTACCAACGGAGAAAATCCTTTAGACAACTCGGCAGTTCATCCCGAAGCATATGGAATTGTTGAGAAAATGGCAAAAGATTTAGGCATAAAAACCAATGATTTAATTGCCAACAAAGAGAAAATCAATCTAATTCAACCTGAAAAGTATATTACCGAAACCATCGGAATTTTAAGTATTAAAGATATCTTGAAAGAATTGGAGAAACCCGGATTAGACCCAAGAAAAGCTGCCAAAGTTTTTGAATTTGATCCCAATGTAAAAAAGATCACAGATTTAAAAGTTGGAATGATCCTTCCCGGAATTGTTAACAACATTACCGCTTTCGGATGTTTTGTAGACTTAGGAATTAAAGAAAGCGGACTGGTTCATATTTCTCAGCTGAAAGACGGTTTTGTTTCTGATGTGAATGAAGTGGTGAAGTTGCATCAACATGTTCAGGTAAGAGTAACGGAAGTGGATGAACAGAGGAAAAGAATTCGATTGAGTATGATTTTGTAATTTTCTCTTGTACTACTAAGCCAAATTGAAATGAAAAAAATATCGGAGCTTAAAATAAAGAAAATTATTCATAGACCGACTCAAAATTTTGATGAGGAAGGAAAACGTATTTATAATGCTTTTGAATATGATTTATCCTACAATCCCACTCATATAGGAAATGAAAGAGAACGTTTGTATGCTAAGATAATTGATTTGCTTCCTTTTTTCTTATTATTTCAGCTTGGATTTCACATGATTTTTTTCGCTTCATTGCTTCTGTCAATTTTAAGCGTACTTGTAATAGGAACGTTTACAGAATCAACCTTAGGAACTACTGTCGGTAAGAAATTTTTTAAATTGAAAGTGATTGATGATTTTGGTAAAAATCCTAAAATTCTAAAATCAGCATTAAGAAATTTTTTATCTTTCATTAATTTCTTTCCTGTTTTTTCTGACTTTGAACCCGGACCAAATGAATACTGGGCAAAATCTGGAACTAGACTCAATTTCAGCATGCATCTCAACAATCAAATTGCTAAGACTTTTATTGTTAAAGAAGATAAGATTCCTGAAATCAAAAAACTGTTAGCAGAAAAAAAGTAGCCCGAAAATCAGGCTACTTTTACTTTTATTTAAAATCTTTAGAATCTCTTCTCGGCTCTTTCAATTCAGGCCATTTTGCGACTTCGCCTTTATCATTTTCAGGCATTGTTCTGCGCTCTCTGCTTGTAAATTCAGGATCTTCAGAAGCCATGTATGCTAAAGTTGCGGTAAGAATCACGTTGTTTTTCACCTCATCAAAAACAATTTTATCATACGTGTCTTTCGTGGTATGCCATGTGTAACCGAAATATCCCCAGTTTAATGAACTCAAAGAAAATCCGGGAACTCCTGCTGCAACAAATGAAGCATGATCTGAACCGCCTCCACCCGGCATTCCGGGAAAATCGGTCTTGATGTGATCTCTTACATTTTTTGGTACAGCATTCAGCCATTTTCCGATGTAATCATAAGATTTTACAAAACCTTGTCCGGCAATATTCACTACTCTACCCGTTCCGTTATCTTGGTTGAAAACCGCCTGCGTTCCTTTGATGATTTCCGGATTATCTGCTACAAAACCTCTTGAACCGTTAAGTCCCTGCTCTTCACTTCCCCAAAGTCCGACAACGATGGTACGTTTAGGATTCGGATAATATTTTTTTAGAATTCGCATCGTTTCAAGCATTGTTAAAACTCCCGTTCCATTATCTGTTGCACCTTGAGCGCCATCCCAGGAATCCAAATGGGCAGAAAGAATCACATATTCACTCGGTTTTTCAGAACCTTCAATCATTCCTACGGTGTTGAAAGTTTTTGCTTCCGGAAGGATTTTAGACTGTGCATCAACCTTAATTCTTGGTTTTGAACCTTTTTCAGCCATTCTGTATAACATTCCGTAATCTTCTATATCAATGTCAAACATTGGGATTTTTGAAGTTTTAGCTCCGAAAATACGATTGGCTCCCATAATTCCTGTCCAGTTTGAAATCGCAATTCCTGCCGCACCTGCTTTTTCTAAAGCTTCAGGAAGGGTGTTGTTATCATAACCGATGTTTTTCACATAGTCACGGAAATCTTTTGAAGCCTGCTCTTTTTCTGCCTTTAATTTTTCGTATAATTCAGGGGTGGCAAATTCTTTGATCTGTTCATCGGAACGACCTATTTTCTGGTATTGCGCCATCAAAACGATTTTACCTTTTGAAGAAGGAAGCCATTGATCAAACTCCACTTTAGTAGAAACTTTAGGCAGAATAATCACTTCAGCTTCGACTGCTTTTTTCGTTGAAGGACTCCAAGCCAATTGAGTTGCGGAAAGAGATTTCACTCTCGGATAAACCATATCGACATGTGTTGTTCCTCTTTGCCAACCTTTCCAAGTTCCAAACTGTTGAAGATTAGCTTCAATTCCCCATGATTTTAATTTATTGACTGTCCATTCATTAGATTTCAGCATTTCAGGAGTTCCGACAAGACGAGGGCCGATTCCGTCTAATAATTCGAATGCCATATCTTCCAACTGAGAATGGTTATTCGTTTCATTAACAAAATTCTGAACAATAGGATTTAATTTCTGTTCCGTCGATTGTGCATTGACAAACTGACTCGCCAAAACCACTGCAGGAACTGCAAAAAACGTGTTTATCTTCATACTTTTTATTGATTGGCATAAAGATAAAGTTTATTAGTGAAATTAAAATTTTGATCTGTAATTAAAATTTTCAAACCATTAAGAATATTGAGTTTTCAAGATTAAATAAGCTAAATATCTTTTAAGATTAATCAAGATTAATGATTTAGCAGAAAGCTTTTTAATCAATTTTATCAATCATTAAAAGAACTTAAAATTTCAATATCCTTAATGGTGAAAAAACACTTGGAACAATTTTATGCTTTTTTTTATAATAAATTTTACTAAAAAAAATCTGTGTAATCCTTAGGCAAAATTTTATCCCACGGATTTCACAGATTTACACAGATGTCATTTGGTATTTTCTCTTTTACCTTTTTACTTATTTCTTGTTTCTTTTTATAACGGATACTTTATCGCCTTATCCAGCTCAATCGGATTATTATACTTTCTGATATTTTCTTTGAGCCTTTCATTCACTTCGCGGGAATTGTTTTGTCCGACTTTCGTCCCGTCATTAAGATAAAATTCGTCACTTGAACGGGTTTGCTGGGTTGCATTTCTCAAATAACCAACCGGAGAATCATAATATTTCAGCTTGGAGTCTCTGTATTTTTTATTATCAACCGAGACACTGTTTTCAACCATATAATCGATATACATATTGTTTTTAGGCTTTTCAATTTTCTGCGATTTTACCAGTTCAAATTTGTAATCTTTTTTATCATCAGAAAGTTCTACAATTAAGCCGGGAAGTCCGTGAAATTTGTAAGGCCCTTCCTGAAAAGGAATATCAGTTGTAAACCACGCCGTCCATTTTCTTCCGCCCCAATTCGTTGTGGCTTTTTGTAAATTTAAATCTTTAACCTTTCTTTTCTCATTGGTCAGTTTCCAATTTTGAGAATCTTTTGAAGAAAGTTTCAGAACAACATTTTCCAGAACATCATAATAATCATAATCTGCAGAACCTGGTTTATGGGTTACAATATGAGAAGTATTAAATTTTGAGCCATCTGTAACAGGCAAATTGTTTGTAACCAAAGAATCTCCGATATAAAAATCGCGCGGATAGTATTTTACTAATTTAGGTTCGATATCGAGATGATAATTTTCTTTTGTTGTGATATTTTGCGTAGAATCTTTTTTATACTCTACGTCATAGATAAAACGCTGAGTTTGAGATTTTGCTACAAAACCGGCAATTAGAAAAGTTGATAATAGTATATTTTTCATGTATTAGTTATATCTGATTATTTTTCGTTAACAAATTCCTGTTCTTCCTTAGAAAGTAAAATTGCAGTTTCTTTTTCATCTTTAACGGGAATACCCTGCCAAATACTTTTAGTAAAATCAACTTTTGGGTCTAAACCTTTTTCATCAGCTTTTGTAAATGTGTTGTAAACAATTTCTCGCATCGTTTTTTTTACATGGGTTTCATCTTTATAGAAATAGGTGAATTTATCGCTTTCCACCCGCGAAACTGCTGGAATATACACTCCGTCTTTCTTATAAAATTCATAGGTGTAGGTCGCAATTCCGCCTTTTACCGTATACTCTTTTCCATCTGCAGCTATTTTTTTTTCTGCTGCCAGATCTTCCTGATTGTATATAATCTGGTAAGACGTGATGACTTTATCAATCTTATTATATCTCAGGTTTCCGTCTAATGTTACGCCGTAAGAAGTCTTTAGCTTAAAGTTTATCAATTGGTCATCCTCTTCTTCACCGACTATTGTTCCTGAAAATTTAGCATTAGAAGTTTTCATAAACCGCAATACTCTATCGACTTCATGATTAAAAAAATAACTTCCGATGTAGTCGTGATTAACCTCTTTCATTTTTGCAGAGAATACGCTGTCGGTAGCATTTCTCTTCAGATATTTAACGTTGTTCAGCTGTAGCTGGATAATGTCGTCGTATCTTTTGTTGTATCCGTCTTTGAAATTATACCAGTTGGTTTTGCTCCAAAGTTTGGCTTCAGAAATTGCCATAAAATACAGTTTATCATTATTAGAATATTTATTTTTCATGACAACATCATAGACGGAAGTCTTATCATAATATCTTTTCTCGTAATTTTTAAATACATCCTGAAAAAGCTTTTTAATATCAATACTTACAATTTTCACTTCTTCAATTTCTTTAAAAACAGGTTGAAGTTTAATTACAGAACTGAAATTTTTAATTTTTTCTTTTTTAAAACCTAAAGCAGAAACCTCAAAGTCTTTTGAAGTCGCATCAACAGGAGCAAAACCATCTTCATTGGTGTAAACAAGCTGTTCCTGCAAAACAATTCTTGCGTTTGAAACAGGTTTTCCCGTTTCGGAATCAATAACCTGTAATTTTTGTGCATTTAAGCAAACTGATAATAAAACAAACAGAAAGTAAAAATGTTTCATAAAAATTATTTTACATTAATAAACTCTTGCTCTTCTTTGGAAAGTAATACAGTCGATTCCTTGTCGTCTTTTACAGGCACATTCAGCCAAATGCTTTTATTGAAATCTACCTTCGGATCGAGACCTTTTTTATCAGATTTTGTAAAAGTATTATAGATAATTTCGCGCATAGATTTTTTCACATGTGTTTCGTCTTTGTAAAACATAGTGTAATTATCACTCTCAAACCGTGTTAAAGCAGGAACATACACCCCGTCTTTTTTATAAAAATCATACGTTAGCGTCGCCTGTCCGTATTTATAATCAAATTCCCTTCCGTCAGTTGAAATCTTCTTTTCAACCGGTAAATCATCCATGATGTAATTCGCCTGAAAAAATGTAATGACTTTATCAGCTTTATTATATTTGATATTTCCTTCTACATTCGTTCCTCTTTCTGTTTTAATTTTAAAGTTGATCGATTGCTCATCTCCTTCTTCAGAAATAAGCGTTCCGGAATATTTAGTCTTATGGAATTTTATGTTTTGAATATTTCGGTTCAGCTCGTAATTGAAAAAATAATTTCCCAATTCTTCATGTGAGAATTCTGCAGTCTTGGCAAAAAATATACTGTCTGAGTTATTCTTTTTCAAATATTTTACGTTATTAAGCTGCATCTGGAGAATATCATCGTATCTTTTGTTATAACCATCCTTGTAATCGTACCAGTTTTTTCTGCTCCATAGTTTGACTTCAGTAATAGCCATAAAATGGAGTTTATTATTATCAAAATACTTATGCTTCATCACCACATCGTATAAAGAAGGTTCGTCGTAATATCTTTTATTATAGTTTTTAGACACATCTTCAAATAGCTTTTTAATATCTACACTCACGATTTTCACTTCTTCAATATCCTTAAAAACAGGTTGAAGCTTAATTACAGAACTGAAGTTTTTAATTTTTTCTTTTTTAAAACCTGTAGCCGAAATTTCAAAGTCTTTATAAGTATTATCTACAGGTGCAAAACCATCTTCATTGGTATAAACGAGTTGATCAGATAAAATAATTCTTGCATTTGCAATAGGTTTTCCCGTTTCGGAATCAACAACCTGTAATTTTTGTGCGCTTAGAAAAGCTGATAATAAAACAAATAAAATAGAAAGATGTTTCATAATAAAAGTTCCGCTATTGGTTATTAGCGGAACAAATATAGATTCAAAAAACAATACAATTCTACATGAAATGATTTATTTAATATTATTTGTGAATATTTTACTTTTTTTAAGGATATTTTCTGAAAAATTGCTTCTGTAATCATCATCTGATTCAGAGAATTCATTAGTAACAAGATTGGTTTCTTACTGAATGTGTATTATAAATATAAAAAAAGCCGACTGAATCAGTCGGCTTTATCTGTTTTTATTTTTTTGATTCTTCAACAGAAACTTTTCTGAAGTCTTTGAACAATTTGCTTAGTTCCAAAGCTGCTTTACGAGCTCTTGTTCCAGCTGCTTTGTTTCCTTTTTCTACTTGTTGGTTTGCTTCAGTTGTAAAAGCTTCGAATTCCGCGTTGATTTTTTCAATAAGTTCTTTCATGTCTATAAAATTTAGGCTGCAAATATATGTTTTCAGACAATTCCAGCCTAATGGTTGAGGTTTTTTTTAAGCCAATACATGAAAATATAACATTAAAAACAAAAATATAACGAGAAAATGCTGCTCTCAGCCAAATATTAACATAATAATTCACTTTTTGAACAATATTTTTTAACATTTGAATTTACTTCAAAAGTAGTTCGTGTGCCTTCTTCCCTACTTTTTCAATTAAAACGAGACTTTCAGAATTCAAGTAATCAGAAAACACAACTCTGAAACAATGTTGATATTCATTCGTCACAGAAAAAGTTGTTCCCGGAGTAAAATGAATCTTCTCAGCTTCACAATAATTGTAAAATTCTGTCATATTTATTTCTTTCGGTAATTCGCACCAGATACTATAACCGCCTTTTGGCTGATGAAAATAAGATGTTTCAGGGAAATACTTCTTTAAAGCCGATAATAAAAGCATAGCTTGCTGATTAAGTTTCTTTCTAAACGAACGAAGATGACGGCCGTAGCTATTATTTAGTAAAAGTTTTACGATTAATTCCTGATAAATTGGCGAAACAGATCTTCCTAAAGAAAATTTGATCTTTTCTGCCTGCTGAAAAAACTTCCCCGCATTTAACCAACCCAAGCGAATTCCCGGTGCAAGGCTTTTAGAAAAAGACGAAAAAGTCATTACATTTTCATCATCAAAATTCTTGAGACAAGTTGGTCTTTGTTCGGTAAAATAAAGATCTCCATAAATATCATTTTCAATAATCGGAATTTTATGCTTTGCTGAAGTAGCCACCAAATTCTTTTTATCAGAATCGCTCATTAATTTCCCTGTAGGATTATGAAAATTCGGAGTAATGACTAATGCTTTTATGGTATGTTCATCACAAATTTTTTCAAAATAATTGATATCAAAACCATTTTGAATATCCATCGGAATTTCAATAATTTTAAGCTTTAAACTTGCTACAATTTCAAGCACAGAAAATACACAAGGACTTTCTATTGCAATCACATCACCTTCATTCGTTATCGAACGAAGAGCAATATATAATGCCTGTAATGCACCGTCTGTGATTATAATTTCATCCGGATGAATGTTGGTTCCAAACTTTCGCATTCTGTCAGAAATAAGATTTCTCAATTCTTCTAAACCATTTGAAGGATAATACCGAAGTAAGGAAGCGCCTTTTTCTCTGATGATATTCTGCATGGTCCGAAGAATCAGTTTTTGCGGAATCAAAACATCTCCTGGAACTGCATTGTTGAAAGAGTTGGCTTCCGAAGATTTATTCCTCGCTGAAGTCAGTTCAAGATTATGGATAAAATCTACATCTCTGGATATTGGAAAAAAGGTTTTTGGTAATGCCTGACTACTATTTTCAAAATCTTTATCAACAAAATATCCTCGTTTCGGAATACTTTTCACAAGACCTTTCATGATAAGACTTTCATATCCGCTCTGTATCGATACAATGCTTAGACCGAATTCTTTTTTAATTTCGCGGATTGATGGTAATCGCTCCCCTTTCAGCAAAACTCCTTTATTGACTTTATCTTCTATAACCGAAGTGAAAATTTCATATTTATATGAAAACATTTTTAAAATCTATACTGCACAAATTTATAAAATTAAAATCTGTACTGATTATTTTTAAAGAATCTGTATCTATATAATAAATCATATTCTATTTACTTTTGATAAAAAATAGGAAATGAAAATAATTTCAAAATTTGTAATCGGTTCTGATCAGGGTGTTTCTGATTTTTTATCTGTAAAAAAACAGGCTTTCAGTTATCTTCATAAAAATTTCATTGATAAGCAACAAATTGATGATTATACTGAAAAGCAATTTGATGAAAGAAAAGTAATTACACAACTGAATGATCTATCGAATCAGCTTATCATAACTTATAAAGAAGATTTATCCATTGCATATTGTCTTTTAAAAAGCGGTTCAAATAATTCTGCAGTTTCTGAAAATAAAAGAACAACAGAAATAGATTTCGTTATTCTTGAGGATCACGACTCAGAAGAGGTAAGAAATTCACTTTACAATAAGTTTATGACAGCTTCAAAATTCACGGATATTGTATGGATCAATATTTTACAGCAAAATACGCTTAATGATTTCCTGAAAAATAAAGGCTTTATACGTATTGAAAATTCATTAAGCCAAGAATTTGGTCTTCCAAGTTACATTTTAAGCCTCGATATAAAAGCTTTGCATTGATAAAAAATCAGATATTCAGCTTTAATTCTTGACTAATTTCAAACATATCACTTTATCTATTAAATATAATAGAAAATATTATCAATATTAACATTATTTATGATTAGTAAATGTATTACATTTGACAAATAAAACTATTACTAATATCCCTCATAATTAAATGTATCAAGTAACCGATGAATTAAAGAAAAATGGCTTTAGCATTAATCTTGTTTCAAAAATAATCGAACGAAATAATTTTTCGAAAAAGTTTAATACAGCAGACTATTTTTGTATTTATCTGGTCACCGAAGAATTCAATATTATAGTTGAAAACGAAAAATATGACGTTCCGGCCGGCAATGCCGTTTTTATCGGTCCACAAAAAAACGTGGAGTTTGGAAATACTTTGGGAAAAGAAATTTATGTAATTGCATTTTCAAAAGAATTTTTCGATAAAACTTCCAAAGACAGCATATATCTCAATTCAAATATTTTTTTCAATTACAGATCTCATATTTTTGTTGCTCCTTATTTCGGAACGAATGAATACAACAAAATAATTCTTGTTGAGAGATTAAAAAGGTTTGCGGAAACAGGTAATCATAATCTTTACATTTCTGCTGCACATAATGCCATTGAAAGTTTAATTTTAGACGCCCACCTCTATATTGACCATAAGAATGATCAGAAAGAAGAACATCTTGAATCTGTAAGTTTAGTAAACCGATTTACTGTAATTCTGCAAAGAGATTACAAAACACAAAAAAAAGTTTCCCATTACGCAAGTGAATTGAGAGTTTCTGCGAGAAAACTGACAGAAATGACAGAATTCGTTTATGGGAAATCTGCAAAGCAAATGATTATTGAAAAGGTTGCATTCGAATGCGAAAAAGCAATTAAGTTTTCAAAGAATACATTATCGGAGATTGCATTCGAACTTGGGTTTAATGATGAAGGAAATTTCACCAATTTTGTAAAAAAACACACCGGCAAAAAACCATCAGATATGAGAGAAGTTGCTGTATAATCTAAAATTCTCACTTAAAACACATACAAGAAACCACTCTATCTAAAGAGTGGTTTTATTTTTTATAAAAACTATAAATCAATTGATAACCAATTATATAAATTTTATTTTTAAGTAAAAATTTATAAATTTTTACGTAAAAATTATTAAATCAAACCCACAGTAAATTGCACTACGTATTTATACTGATTAGATTTGCAGTATAAGATTAGAACAACAGATAAAAATATTTCATTATAAGAAAATAAAAGAACACCAAATCACAAAGTTTTTATTAGTATTTATTTATTCTTTTCAATCAATACATTCAAATAATATTAATAAACTTTTCATCATCAGTTTTTAGAGGTAACAGGATTCAATATTAATTTAATAATGAGTCCTGTTACCGATTTTTCATTAAACACAAATATTATTCAACAAATATTCAATTTTAACGATATTTTTATATGAAATTGGAAATTATAATTAAAAATACACTTTAATTATTCAAAACACAATATCTTACACCCATTTCTGTAAAAATTCACAAAAATTAAACACATTTTTGCAAATCCCAATCTCTAATTGTTGTATACATTTGCATCCGAAAAGAATAGATAAACATCTACATTAAAACTGATTGAAATGAAACAATTTTTATTGACAGCATTAGCTCTTGTAGCTTTTGCAACATCGAAGGCTCAACAAGTTAAGCTGAATGTAATCTTAAAGCCTATCCAGACTCTTGTAGTAAACGATGAGCAGAAAACTGTAAATCTTGAGTACTCTACTACCAATGATTACCTAAATGGAGTTGGCAAAACCAACCAAGATCACTTGACAATTTACAGTACCGGAGGATTTCAGGTAAAAGTAAAAGCAAACAATGCAAACATGCAACTTGCCGGAAAAACTATGGCTGTAAATACAGTAAAACTTACTGCTTCTGCAGGTTCACAAGCATTGAGCAATGCTTCTTACCAGTCTGACTTATCACTTACTGCAAGTGAAACAACTTTGGTGTCATCTTCTAATGGTGCTGTAAACAAAAACGTTAGCGTAAAGTACCAAGGTGCAGGAGCTAATGCATACATCGACAATTATGTACCAAACCAAAACCCTTCAACCTATACTGCGGATTTGGTTTACTCTATTGTAAGTGCATAAAAACAATTGAAAACTGATTTGATGAAGAGTGTTACAATATTATGTTGTAGCACTTTTTATCGTAAATAATTATCTATGAAAAAAGTTGCTTTGGTATTCTGTTTTTTGATTATTCAAATCAGTGCACAAACAGGGCTTTCTGTCTCTCCGCCGAGGGTTTACTTCGATACTACTCCCGGAAGCAGCAGCACCCAAAAAGTTACAGTAACAAATGTAAGCGCCAAACATTCCCTTGATCTTGCAGTAAGCTTAGGAGATTGGGAATATGACGAACGAGGTGAAAATTTAATGCATCCCGCAAATACACTTGAAAATTCGTGCGCTCAATGGATCAGTATCAATAAAGAAGACACTTATTTTTCACTGGCTCCCGGAGAAAGAAAAGACATTAATGTAACACTTACCACTCCCACTCTTGAAAAAGATAAGCTTGCAGCACATACAGCCTTACTTTTTGTAAGCCAGATGAATCCTGTCGACGGAACAGACAGTAAAGGCGCAAAAATAAAAGTAAGTGTAAAATCCGGCATTAAAATTTTTCATAAAAAACCAGAAACTACAGCCCGAAAAATTGAAATTCAGGATCTGAAGTTTGACACTGCTAAAAAAATACTAAATCTTCAATTTGCAAATCATTCTGAATTGTGGACTGACGGTAAAATCAGCACAGATCTTATCAACACTACAACAGGAAAAAAAATATCAATCGACCCGACTGTATTTTATACACTTCCGGGAGATGTTAGAAAATTAAGCATTCCGGTAAATGCTCTTGAAGAAAAAGGATCATACAATTTATCAGTCTTAATCGATTATGGTGATGATAATGTTTTGGAAATGGCTGAACTGAATTTTAACTATGAATAAGTACTGCATCCTTTTTCTCCTCATCTTTAATTTTGCTTTGAAAGCTCAGGTTTCTGTAAGTTCGTGGACAAATTCGTATATGCAGATCAACAATTACAACGGAAATACTAATCCTGATGCATATACAGTGACTTTCGCAGGAAACGGAATTTTTAATGTTCCTCACTGGAGACTTTCTGCACGTCTGCAACAAAATATAGTCTCCGAAAACGGACAATATACCATTCCGGGAAATAAAGTTTCTTTCCAGCCGGTGTCAACAACCGGGCAAGCTACTCCGGGACCAATACCTTCTATGGCACAGATCGGTGCAGTATCAAATGTTTTTTTGCAGGAAAATGTTGAAGCTTTTTTAGTTCCGCAATCCAATGCAGCCATTTACAACAATCCGTCGAGTCCGAACGGATATTACAGTTTATCATTAAAATATGCCATCACTTTAATGGGCGGCGCATATCTCGGAACTTATCCCGCATGGACGAGATTCAACGCAACCGTAGAATTTACAGCGTACGACCAATACAATAATGTGATCGGAAGAATACCGCATACATTCCAGTTTCACATTGCAACGCTTTCGGGAACTCCACCCGTAACTCAGGAAATGTCTATGATATTAGATTCGAATGCATCAAACGGAACACTTGTCTTCGATAGTATGCAGGACTACAGCAACGGAAACAGTATTACTTATTCCAATGGTCTTAAAGTAAATACCAATACTAACTTTCAGGTAAAAGTACGATCTGTACAAAGTAATATGACTTCAACGCTGGGTTACACTCTTCCGGTATCTGCTATTCGGGTAAGATTGCAGCCGTTATCACAGGGAAATCAGACCATTTATCCGGTTACACTTTCTACATCGAGCCAGATTTTGGCTAAAGGAAATGCTACCCAATCGACATCCTATAACTATGATTTGATCTACTACTCTGTCGCCCAGGATCCTAATCTGATTAATGCAAAACCCGGAGAATATTCTACGACTTTGCAATATGAAATTACGCCTCAATAAATTATCTGATGAGCCTTAACTGCAGAAATAAATTTCTGTTTTTTATCTTATTTGTAGTGTCTTTTATAAAAATTGGCGCACAGTTCAGTCAGTTTCCTGTAACAATGGAGATTGAAGAAGATCATAATCCCTCAAAATCACGGCTCATCAATATTGTTATTGCGTTTCAGAATAATGGCTCTGAGACATTTACCGGAAAACTTCATACCATTTTACCTCAAGGTTACAAAGTAATCTCAGGGACTGATATTCCAATTAATCTGCAAAAAGGAGAAAAAAAATATATTCCGATAAGACTGATTGCCGAAACCAATGCAAAAGCAGGAAGTTCGGAACTTAGGATTCAGCTGTTAAGTAATTCCGGCGTTATTCTGTCTGAAAAAATCACCACCCATACGATCGAAGTAGATAATAATCTGACCATGACTTCATTGTCACCCATTATTTTCAGAAGTGCAGATAATGAACCTGTTTCAGTAAAAATACGAATTGCCAACACAGGAAATGTTCCTCAAAGTATAAGTTTGGTATGTAAATTTCCTGATGCAGACAAAGGAAACGTTTTCGTTGAGCAGCAAGCCGAAATTGGTGTAAAGCGAGATTCTGTGTTTACATTTACGTATCAACCATCAAAAAGTCTTTCAGGTACAGCAAACTATGTAATCAATATTTCAGGATTTAGAAATCCGGAAAAGGAAATTTTTAATACAACCAGCATTACCGTACAAAATATCGCCAGCAAACAGCGTTATCAGGAACCTCAATACAGCAGTATTACTGATCCTTTTAAAAATGAAATCACAACATCTTTCAGAAGAGTCGGGCAAAATCTGAATATGTATCAGATCTACGGAAACGGAGGTTTTAATCTTCCTTCCGGTTATCTTTTTTTGAGAGGAAATGCTTCCATCTTCAGCAATCAGCAGCTTCCTGTTATTACCAATACCAATATCAGTCTGTTTCAGGGAAATAACGAATATCATATAGGTTCTGTAAATAAAATGTTTGAAACAACGCTTTCCGGAAGAGGTGCAGAGTACATCCGTCATTTTGGTACCGGTAAAAAAATAGAAATCGCCTTTGTAGACCAAAATTTTAATCTGATCGAAAAAAATGCTTTTTTAAAAAACGGCTACGGATTTTTTGCAAAAGGAAGCCTGAATACGAATAATGATGATAGAAATGCATCTGCAGCCTACATTTACAGATATGACCCTTTTGAAAAAGCGAAACATCATATTTTGGGAACTGAAGGCAATTATGCTTTTAATAAAAAATGGAAGCTTAACGGGAAACTCAATACAGGATTGAGCTCATACGAAGAACAGGATGTTCTGAAACCTTCTTTGGCGTTTGAAACCAATTATAAAGGTGCTATAAATGAATATGACATCAATGGTAATTATTTTTACAGTTCTGCTTATTTTCCGGGGAACCGTAGAGGAAGTATGCAGATACAACAGAATATTACCAAAAATTTTGGCGATTATAATTTTTTTACAAGCTTTAATTACTCCAATTTTTCTCCAAAGTTTTACTTTTTTACCCGAAGTCAGATTTCGGATAATACCAGATTTGATTTAGGTTTAAAGTTTCCTAGTGTAAAGAAGCTCAATTTTGGGTTGATTTATCAATATCAAAACGAATCTTCAAACAGTTTCAATAATTTTTTTGGAAACTGGATGAGCGAGGAAGCTAAACAGATGAGCGCACACCGATTAATAGAATCTTTAACGTGGTCTGACAATAAAACAAGACAATCTGCAGTGCTTTCTCTTGAAAACGGATTTGTGCAGTACCCGCTTCAGGATTCTCCACAGTTTCAGCTGAGATTTAATGCAAATTATAACTTCAGGAACCTGAACTTTAATGCAATTTATCAGAAAGGAAGCTATTATCTTTCCGAGTATGCATTTACATACCGCATCAATAAAGATGTAGAGTACAAAAAATTGGCACTTTCGCTGTTTTACAACGAACAGTTTTTAGAACGTAAATTAAGCATAAGCACCGGAGCTTCTTATGCAGATGACATCATTTACGGAAAAGCACCGTCTGCTTTTATCAATGCAAAATACAATGCGAAAAAATTCGGAGCTTTCTTCAATTCGTCGTGGTATAATTATTCTGTAGGAAGTTTATCAAACAATATTCTGACACTGGAAATCGGAATTACGATAAACCTTAAGAAAGCCGTACTCGATCCCGGAAAAAAAGGAAAAATTCAGATTTTTACTTTCTATGACGAAAACAATAACAATATTTACGATCCTGAAGAAAAACCTGCGAATGATTATATCGTAAGCATCAATAATGTTGTGCTTAAAACGGATGCATTGGGAACAGCAATGTACAAAGACGTTCCTTTCGGAAGTTTTGAACTCAAACAATTGATACAGCAAGGTTGGTATTATGATGAACAGAAACTGGATCTCGATAAATACAATTACCCACTGCAAATTCCGCTTCACCAAAACGGAACAATGACCGGAAAATTATTTCTGGATTATAATGCTGCAACATCTTTGGAATTTGATATTAAAACCTCCTCTATTTATTTTAACATCCTGAAAGACAACCGACTTATTGAGAGATTCAGTGCAGATGATGAAGGTAAATTTACATCATTCCTTCCGACAGGAAATTATACCGTCATTATCGACGAGGCTTCTCTTCCGAACAATGTTTATTGTGAACAAAAAATCAAAGAAGTTAACATTAAGGCCGGTGAAATAACAAAAATCCCTGACTTTGTCATTAAGGTTAAAGAAAAAAGGGTTAATAAGAAAACCTTCAGCAATTAAGCCCATCTAAATTTTACTTAAAAACTTCATTAAAAATTTGCGTAGCTAAATAACTACATATAAATTTGTAGTCAAATAACTTCATAATGAACTTAAGAAGAGATGTATTTCAGGCAATCGCAGATCCTACAAGAAGGGCAATTCTGCTTTTAGTAGCTTCGCAATCGATGACTGCAGGTGCAATAGCGTCTAATTTCGATACGGCAAGACCTACCGTATCTAAACATTTGCAAATACTTTCAGAATGTGAACTCCTGACTCCCGAACAAAACGGAAGAGAAATCATTTATCATTTGAATCCAAAAAAAATGAAAGAAATAGCTGATTTTATAGAACCTTTCCGTCAAATGTGGGATGAAAGATTCAATAAACTGGAATCGATCATGAAGAACTACAAAAACAAAAATTAATATGGAACTGAAAACAAAAATTAAAGCTGAAGAAAATTCACAGGAACTTTTCATTACAAGAGAATTTGACCTTCCATTGGAATTGCTTTTTAAAGCTTATGAAGATGCTGAAATTGTAGAGCAATGGATGGGAACAAAAGTCATTAAGCTGGAAAACCAAAAACACGGAAGCTGGAGATTTGAGACATCTCACGACGGGCAGGTCGTATTTTCTGCAACCGGTGTTATTTTGGAATTTGTTCCCAACGAAAAGATCACCCGAACTTTCGAAATGGAGAACAGTCCGTTTCCTGTACAGCTGGAATTCCTGACTTTTGAATCAACAGATGAAAATAAAAGTAAACTGATGATTCAGCAAATCTTTAAATCAATTGATTACAGAAATCAGCTTCTGAAAATGCCTTTTGCAAAAGGTTTAAGCATGGCGCATGACAGACTTCAGGAAATTTTTAACCCTTCAAAATAATTCAAAATGCAAAAGAGAAATAAAATCATCTATTGGATTTTAACCCTATTTTTATCTGTTGGAATGTTAGCCGGAGGAATTCAGCAAATGTTACAGATCGGCGGTTACAACGAAATTATCACTAAATTACATTATCCGCTATATTTTTTAACGATTTTGGGAGTATGGAAAATTTTAGGAGTTATCGCCATTTTAATCCCTAAATTTCCGTTGTTGAAAGAATCGGCTTATGCAGGATTTTTCTTTGCCATGTCGGGAGCCGCCATTTCACATTTATCAGTAGGACAAAATTTTACGGAGGCAATTCCATCCCTGATCTTATTGATAGCAACTGTTTTGTCATGGTATTTCAGACCAGAAGACAGAAAAATAACAAATTATAAAAATAATCTATCATGAACGAGCAGGCAGAATTATTTTTCGGAAAAGCTAAAAAATGGAAAGAAGAATTTCTACTCCTGAGAGAAATCGTTTCGGAGAACAAATCTCTGGAAGAAGATTACAAATGGATGCATCCTTGCTACACTTTAGAAGGAAAAAACGTGGTGCTCATTCACGGTTTTAAAGAATATTGTGCTTTACTTTTTCATAAAGGTGCTTTGATAAAAGATCCTGAAAATATTTTAATTCAGCAAACCGAAAATGTACAGTCGGCAAGACAATTGAGATTTACCAATATTCAGCAGATTATTGACCTTAAATCGGTCATCAAAAGCTACATCAAAGAAGCTGTAGAAATTGAGAAATCTGGGAAGAAAATAGAAATGAAAGCGGTTTCAGACTACCTTATTCCGTCAGAATTTCAACATGCAATAGATGAAGATAAAAATTTGAATGAAGCGTTCTATTCATTGACTCCGGGAAGGCAGAAAGCGTATCTTTTTTATTTTAATCAGGCTAAACAAGTTAAGACCAGAGAATCGAGAATTGAAAAATATTATAAGAAGATTTTAGATGGAAAAGGGATTGATGACTGATCTATTTATCTTTTGCTAAAAGCAATACCTCACTTTTCATTTTACCGTTTTTAAATCTCATACTTGCCGTTTGATAATAAGAAATGGTCTCGGAAACCAAAAGATTATTTTTCTTTTTCAATTCTGATAAAGACTGATCCTTTCCGGAAACACTGAATTGTTTCACTCTTTTTCTGTCATCAATTTGGATGAAAATATTTGATTTCAACATTCCCAAAGTGCGGTAATTTCCAAGAAAAGCTCTTTCATCTCCTATTTTTGTCTGATTAATGTCTTTTCCGTACAAAGAAGTATTGTAATTCCATCCTAAATACCCGAATAAAGTGGGCATTAAATCAATCTGTGAAGTAAGTCGGTCGATTTTTTCAGGTGAATGATTAAGATTATAAATAATTGCAGGAATATGATGTTTTGCAATATTGATTTCCCATTTTCCGGCACTGCTTGCACAATGGTCGGCTACAATGACAAAAACAGTATTTTTAAACCACGGTTTTGATTTTGCTTCAGCAATAAATTTCCCTAAAGCATAATCTGTATATTTTACAGCGGCATTTCGGTCTCCTTGCGGAAGATTTATTTTACCATCCGGAAAAGTATAAGGTTTGTGATTGGAAGTTGTCATCACAAATTCGAAGAAGGGTTTTCCTGCTTTACTATTTAAATCTGCATATTTTATCGACTGTTTGTACAAATCTTCGTCGCAAATTCCCCACGCATTTTCAAAACTCACTTCATTATCTTTTATAGGAAATCTCGAAGTTCTTATTTGATCTGATAAAGGATTTCCACGGTCTCTGTCGACAATATCAAAACCCTGTCCGCCAAAAAAGTTATTCATATTATCAAAATATCCGTCTCCGCCGTAAATGAAATACGGATGATAATTTTTAGTTTTAATAATAGTAGAAATTGAAAACAGATTATCATTATTCGGTCTTCTTACAATACTGTTTCCGGGAGTTGGAGGAACAGACAAGGTCAAAGCTTCCATACCGCGGACTGTTCTGGTTCCGGTTGCGTATAAATTGGTAAAAAATATACTTTCTTTTGATAACTGATCGTAATTCGGTGTAAGATTGTCTTTGTTTCCGAATTCTGTCAGAAAATCTGCGCTGAAACTTTCAATAGCAATTAAAATAATGTTTGGTTTTTGCTCCTGATTTCCACTTGTTATTCTTGAAATATCATCATAATTATTTGTGCTGAATTTTTGATTTTGCTGCAACAGATTTTTTTTGAGAATTGAATAAGCTTCTTTTTCCTGAAGTTTCGGGTAGAATGTTTCATAATCTAATTCGTTTGACCTGAATGCGGAAACAAAGGAAAATGTCCCGTTTTTCCCTAATTCATTAATAACCATATTATTACTAAAATCCGCCTGTTTATTTTTCATTATTAAACCTAAACCAACCGAAATCAACAGTAAAGGAAACGAAATAACAAAACGTTTTGAAATGGGTATTTTATCTGAAAAAGTATGTTTGAAAATCTCTAATTTTTCAAACAAAATAAAAGTAAGAGTAATTAATGCTAATAAAACAAAGGCAATTAGAGGCAACGGATAAGATTCGTTGATGTTTTCGAAAACTTCATAGGTGTAAATCAGATAATCAACCGCAATGAAATTAAATCTTACTCCAAACTCATCCCAAAAAGGAATTTCAGCCAATAAACTGAAATAAATGATGATAAAAATCAAGGTTAAATAAAAATAAGTGAAACCTTTGTCAAACAGAGAACCAATCCATTTTTTAGGAATAATCAAAAGATACAAACCATATAAAAACAGAAATAAAGTGCCGACGGTAAAATCATAAATAAATCCTGTGAAAAATGCTCTCAGAATATAAATTAAATTAGAATCTACATCTTTTGAAGACCAGATCAGAAAAGAAATCCGAATAAGAAATGAAAGTAAAATATATAAGCTTAATACACTAAAAAGCGTAGAAAATCTTGTTCTATAAAGGTTTTTAATAAAAATTGACAGGCTCTTGAATATCATCACAACAGTTTGAGACGACAAGATTACATTTCAATTTTGAAGAAATTTTGAATTTTAGAATTTCACAGAAAAAATATGGAAATCATTTTCGAAAAAATATTCTATTTCCCAATGATGAAATCTGCAGATTTCTTTGATAATCGCCAAACCTAAACCACTCCCTTTATTATCTGTGGAGAATCTGGAAAACCTTTTGAAAAGCAGATCAGGATTCAGACTTTGAGTTCCTGAATTGTAAATCTGAAATGATTTTTCATTCAATTCAATTTTTATTATTCCCGCATTCGGAGTATGACGAATCGCATTAATCAGGAGATTATTGATTAAAACTTCCGTCAAAGCAGTATTTCCAAATGCTTTCACATTTGATTTGATTGTACTCGAAACCGAAATGTTTTTCTGTTGAAAATGCTCCTGAATCATTTCAAAACATTGTGTGACAAGTTCATCCAATTGCATATCAGAATTTTCGAACTGATTGTTTTCAATTTTGGCTAAAAGCAATAAATTTTTATTGATTCTGGAGCTTCTCGTTAAAGCACGGTTCATTTCCTCGGCAATTTCATACTGTTTTTCAGTTAAATCTTTGCTTTGGAGTAAAATATCGAGTTTGTTTTTTAAAATGGCTAAAGGAGTTTGTAATTCGTGAGAAGCATTTTCGGTAAATTCTTTTTGTGTTGCGTATACAGAAACACTGTGGTCAATAAGCTTTCGCAGTGATTCATTAAGGTCTTCAAATTCTTTGGTGTCGGTTTTCAGAAAATCAATTTTATCCTGATTATTAAGGTTGAATTTTTTTAATTTTTCTAAAGTATCACGGAAAGGTTCCCAAATTGTTTTGGATAATCTTCTGTTTAAAATAAACAATCCGGACACAATCAAGAGAAAGAAAAAACCTGTAATCAATCCGATAATCATAACGGTTTCTTCGGTTTCTTCAATGTTGGTTTCTATTGTAAAAAGATAAGGTTTTTTCTTGATGTAAACGATTTTTTTCAGGCATCTGTAACGCTCGATTTTCTTGTCTGCGGAGAAAGGTTTATATTTTTCAACGGTAAAAATAGAATCTGGTTTAACCTGGTCAATAGAAATTTTTTCAATATTTGTTCCCGGCTGAATTGTATTCCAAAGCGCAATATTCTGCTCAATTTCATCATGAGTCATATGAGCTTTATTGAATTCATACGACGTTTTTTCGGCAACAATTGTGTTATGCTCATCCAATTCTTCCTGCCAAATAAAATCCACCACAAAATAATACACAGGAATACTGATGATTAAAACAATCAGCACGTAGATAATAAACGGTTTTGTGGTTTTACTCAGCAGTGGTTTCATATCAATTTTCCCATTTGTAACCGGTTCCGTAAACTGTTTTTAAATAATGGTCGCAACCTGCGTCGTAGAGTTTTTTCTTCAAATTTTTCACGTGAGCATAAACAAAATCATGATTATCGAGCATATCTGCAAAATCTCCGGAAAGATGCTCTGCTAAAGTGCTTTTAGAGATGACCTTATTTTTATTTCCGATAAAATAAATCAATAAATCAAACTCTTTTTTAGTCAAAACAATTGCCTGATTATTAATGGTTACCGTTTTCGACAACAAATCGATCTGCAGCTCATTATTCTGTATTTTGTTGGAATTATCAAACTGTTTTCTGCGGATAATTGAAAAAACTCTTGCCATCAATTCAGAGAGATGAAAAGGTTTTGTCAAATAATCATCTGCGCCCATCTGAAGACCCTTAACCCGATCATCAACCGCATTTTTAGCAGAAACAATAATGACACCGTCCTGTTTATTCTGTTTTTTTAGTTCTTCTAAAATATCCAATCCGTTTCCATCCGGAAGCATAATGTCCAGAACAATACAATCGTATTGATGAGTATTGATTTTATCCATCGCCTGCTGAAAAGTAGAGGCAAACTCGCAGAGATAATTTTCTTCAGACAAATATTCAGAAATGCTTTCGGCAAGATCTTTTTCGTCTTCTATAATTAAAACTTTCATACTGCGAATTTATATTTTGAATTTAGAATAAATTTAGAATTTTAATCTGAAATAAAAATGTAAATAAATTAGATATTGAACTGAATCCAGCTAATGAGATCTAATTTTTTAACACTAAGTACGCAAAGATTATTATTTTTTTTGTTCGCAAGGGCGTTCCACTAAGGGCTTCTGCTATCTTTAGCTAAACGAAGTGCCCTTGCCAAAGGATAATATTTACAAATTTAAATAGAAAAATATTGTGGTCATAGTGTTAAAAACATCTAAAAATTATATATTTTAAGGTATTTGCAGCTTAAAAGGTCCTTCAAAATACGTCTGATAAGAATCGATTAACTTCCCTTTCATGTCATAAACTCCAATCGTAATATTTTGTTTAGACAAATTCATTTCAGCTTCCGGAAAACTGATATTGATCGTTCCTTTTGAAATTTTATCCCGATCAACGGTGATTTTGCTTACTGTACTGTAATTTATTTCTGCATGAGAAGGTTCAATCACTTTTATTGTCACTATTTTTTTCTCATTGGTTTTATTTAAAAAAGTATAGTTATACGTATTCGTAATTTTTCCCTCTCTTACGAAGAACGTACTTCCTGCCGGTTTGATGAATTTTGCTTCCATTTCGCCACGGTTGTAGAGCAGAAATCCTAAAAACCCTACTAATAAAAACAAAATCACAGCAAAACCTTTCATTCTTCCGGTAAATTTATATGGAGCTCCGGTTTCAATTTCTTTTTCGGAGGCATAACGGATTAAGCCTTTCGGAAGTCCTACTTTCTCCATTACTTCATCACAGGCGTCAATACAAGCGGTGCAGTTTACACATTCCAATTGTTGCCCGTCTCTGATATCAATTCCGGTCGGACAAACCACTACACACTGATAACAATCGATACAATCACCTTTTCCAACCGCTTTTCGATCTTCATTATTTCGCCATTTTGAGCGGTTTTCACCTCTTTTAAAATCATAAAAAACATTAATGGTTTCTTTATCAATTAAAACGCCCTGCAATCTTCCGTACGGACAAACCAGCGTACAAACCTGCTCTCTGAACCACGCAAAAACAAAGTAAAATGCTGCAGTAAAAAGAATCATCACAATAAAGTTGGTAAGTTTAGCAAACGGGCCTTGAGAAATAATATTAAAAACTTCTTCATATCCAACAATATACATGAACATAAAGTGAGTGATAATCAAAGAAATTACAATATAAACCGACCATTTCAAGCTTCTTTTCCAGATTTTTTCAGAATCCCATTCCTGTCGGTCGAGTCTCATTTGTTTGTTTCGGTCGCCTTCAATCATGTATTCAATTTTACGAAAAACAGATTCCATAAAAATGGTTTGTGGGCAAATCCAGCCACAAAAAATTCTCCCAAAAGCAATGGTAAAGACGATAATAAAAATAAGCGAAGCGATCGCTCCCAACGTAAGAATGAAAAAATCCTGCGGATAAAAAGGCTGCCCTGCAATGAAATACTCACCATCGATAACATTAAACCTAAAAAAAGGATTTCCATTGATTTTGATAAACGGAATTGCAAAATAGACCAAAAGCAAAACATAACTTACAAGTTCTCTTTTATTGGTATATTTTCCTTTTGGCTTTCTTGGAAAAACCCATTTTCTATTCCCGGATTGCTCCATTGTACCAATAGAATCTCTGTAAGTTTCAGGGTCTAAAACCTGTCCTTGTCCGCCACGTGCGATTTCTTCGTCTACTTTTGACATTAATTTTTCAGTTTTCAAATTTTTATGGAAGAGTACATTTTGAATTATACTTTTAACAGAATTCCAGATCTTAACTTTCTTATTTAAGAAAAGTTTAATGATTAATTCTAAAATTCTGATAAAAGGATAAGATTAAAAAGAAAATTCGCCGGTGATAGCCAATTTTTTTACTTTCATATTTCATTTTTCTAAAAGAAATTCTCATATTTATATTTATACCGCTCTATTTTTCAGATTAAACTTTAGAATAAAGAGGATTTTATTGAATTAAGAGACTATTAAAAATTAATAAATATAAATTTCAGATTGGTTTTTCGCAAAGACGCAAAAATTGTTTAACTATAGTTTGCTTTAAGGCGCAAGGATTTTATCTTCGATAAAATTGATCATCAGCATTATAAAAGAAAATCTATGATTTTCTCCTTGCGCCTAAAAAAAACAAAGAATGATATCAAACCTAGCGTCTTTGCGTTTTTCCAATAAATTTAAACAGGCTCTTAAAAAATAAATTATTTTAGCATGAAAATTTAACTTTTCAAATTTAAAACAGCTATACTTAGTATTTATGGTATTTTTCATTGAAAAAATAGTCATTTTGATGACTGCAAATTATTATTGAATTTAAAAATGAAAGATTTATATCCTACGTTTGACATCAACACTTTGTCGACCTGCAATTCAATCAACGAAATCTTCAGTATTGATCGGTTTTCAGAGTATCTTGAAGGTAATCCGAAAACAACGAAAGTTCACCGTCATGCTTTTTATCATCTGGCCTATTTCGTGAAAGGAATTGGGGAAAATATCATGGATTTTAAATCATATGAAGTTGTTCCCAAAAGTATTTTCCTGATGCGTCCCGGACAGGTTCACAATTGGATTTTAGATGAAAGCATTGAAGGATATGTTGTCAATTTTTCATCCACTTTTTTTGATCAGCTGCAAATTAGTTCTTCTCTGATTGATCAGTTTCCCTTCTTTAATCTTTTTCCGAGTGACCAGATGATTGTTTTATCTGAAAATAATACGGATAAAATGAAAACTTATTTTGAAGATATCATTTCAGAATCTTCCAATCCGAACGGAAGTTCGCAGATTATGATTGCTGCTATTTTACTGCAGATTTTTGCGCTCGCCGATAAAGAAATTGATTCTAAAGCTGCCTTTAACAAAACAAATTATAATTCTCTTATTTTCAAAAAGTTTACAGAATTAATTGAAGCCAATTTTCAGGAGATTAAATTACCGAAAGATTATGCAGCTTTATTAAACATAACTCCTAATCAGCTGAATTTCATCTGTAAACAGCAAATCGATTTATCTGCCGGAGAAATTATCCGAAACAGAATCATTCTAGAATCAAAAAGACTTTTGGTTAATTTTGATTTATCCATTGCCGCTATCGCCGAAAAAATGAATTATTTCGATACTTCCAATTTCGTGAAGTTCTTTAAAAAACATACAGGTTTTACCCCGGAAGCTTTCAGAAAGCAGTATTATAATAAATCTAATTAAAAATTTGGACCGATTACTCATCAAAATATAAACGAGTAAATTTGTAAATTCTTAATTGAAAAATCAACAGTATTCATGAAACTTTTTTTTGGTTTTTTATTCTTTTTCTCGGCTTTATTTTATTCTCAGAGCAATACGGAGCTTCTGAAAACATTGACCAAAGAGATCAGTCAGAAGAAAATGTACAGTGATAAAAAAGAAGCTGCTATTGAAGATTTAAAAAGAAATAAATCTCAGAATCCGAATCAGGAATATATTAATAATGAAAATATTTACAGACTGTACAAGCAATATCAGATTGATTCTGCGGTGCATTATGTGAAGAAAAATATGGCAATTTCGGAACAGCTAAATAATCTGAAAATGAAAGCTGAATCAAGTCTTCAACTGGCACATCTCTACTCTACTTTAGGGAAATATAAAGAGTCTGAAAGACTTTTAAAAAGTATTAATAAAAATGCGTTAGACAGCGAAACCAAAGCAAATTATTACGATACGTACAGTAAATTTTTTGAACACTACACCACAAATATTAATGATGTGAATGGCATTAAAAATATTGAATTGTATCGGGATTCGCTATTGATGGTGCTTCCCACATCTGGTGTTCAGTATAAAATCAATCTTTCACAAAAATTTATTCACGAAGGAAAACTGGATAATGCTGAAAAACTTCTGCACAATCTGATAAATATAGCCAAGAAAAAAAATCTCGATTATGCAATGTCGGCTTATCTTTTGGGAGATGTCTACAAACTGAAAAATAAAAAAGATGAAGAGCTGAAATATTACCTTATTTCAGCGATTACCGATACCCAAAATGCCATTAAAGACAATGCTTCTTATCAAAATTTAGCGCTTATTTTTTACCACAACGGAGATATTGACAATGCTTATCTTTTCACAAAATCTGCCATTGAAGACGCTATTTTTTGTAATGTGAAATTCAGAACATTGAATATTTCAGAAATGTATTCGATCATCAATAAAGCCTATGTTGATAAAGAAACGAAATCAAAAAGTCAGCTAAAGTTATATCTTATTTTCATTAGTTTGTTATCAGTAATTCTTGTTGGATTGATTATTTACATTTATCGTCAGATGAAAAAGGTTACCAGAATTAAAGAACAACTTTCAAAAACGACTGAACAATTAGAGCTTTCCAATTCTGAAATTACAAAAACCAACGAAAAACTACAGCTTCTCAACCATCAATTATCAGAATCAAACCTTATTAAAGAAGAATATATTGCCTATTTTTTTGATACCTGTTCGTCTTATATCAATAAATTAGAAGATTACCGAAAAAATTTAAATAAAAAAGCAAAAGACAATCAGCTTGATGAACTTTTCAAAACATTACGTTCAAATACATTAATTGAAAATGAGCTGGAGGAATTGTACCGAAATTTCGACCAGATTTTCCTGAATCTTTATCCGAGCTTCGTCACCGATTTTAATTCTCTATTAATTCCGGAAGAAAAAATTGTTTTGAAAAAAGGTGAACTCCTGAATACCGAACTGAGGATTTTTGCCCTAATCAGATTAGGAATTACCGACAGTGTAAAAATTGCAGCCTTCCTGAGATATTCTTTAAGCACGATTTACAATTACAGAACGAAGACCAGAAATAAGGCCGCTGAGTCCAGAGATTTGTTCGAAAACAGGGTTGCAAACATCGGGGAAATTGCTTCAAAATAGCTCCTAATTTTATATTTCCGCTACATTTTTTTTCCTAATCAATATACCAACTATTTAATTTTCAGTTATTTAAATTTTAAAACCACTACTTTTTAGCTTTCCAATTCAAATCTGCTTCTATTAAATTTTAGTTTTGCCTTAAACGGTTCAATTAACATTTAATTTAAATTATTTTACTCATGAAAAGGATGGTTATCGCAGCTTGTATGGCGGCAAGTATTTCTCAAATCGATGCGCAGACAGTTGCTCAATATGAAAAGGTAAAAATGGATAAATTCATCACGGAACTGATGAGCAAAATGACAGTTGAAGAAAAAATCGGTCAGCTCAATTTTCCGGGCGGTGGAGATGTCACGACAGGACAGGCAAAAAACAGCAACATAGCAGATAAAGTAAGAAAAGGAAATGTGGGTGCCATTCTTAATCTTAAAGGCGTCGAAAAAATCAAAGAAATCCAGAAAGTTGCGGTTGAAGAAAGCCGTCTGAAAATTCCTTTATTTTTTGCTTTGGATGTGATTCACGGTTACGAAACAGGATTTCCAATTCCACTTGGTTTAGCGGCAACGTGGAACCCGAAAATGATTGAGCAATCAGCAAGAATTGCAGCAAAAGAAGTGAGTGCAGACGGAATTAGTCTTACTTTCAGTCCGATGGTCGATGTTTCGAGAGATCCTCGTTGGGGAAGAGTTTCTGAAGGAAATGGCGAAGACCCGTTTTTGGGTGGAGAAATTGCAAAAGCTTTGGTAAAAGGTTATCAGGGAGACAATACCTACAAAACCAATTCCCAGATTATGGCGAATGTGAAGCATTACGCTTTATACGGAGCGAGTGAAGGCGGAAGAGATTACAACACGGTTGATATGAGCCGCCAAAGAATGTTCAATGAATATATGTATCCTTACAAAGCGGCTGTAGATGCGGGAGTTGGAAGTGTGATGACTTCATTCAACGATATCGACGGATTGCCTGCTTCAGCCAACAAATGGCTTTTGGATGATGTATTGAGAAAACAGTGGGGTTTTACCGGTTTTATCATGACCGATTACACCGGAGTGAGCGAAATGGTTGATCACGGAATTGGAGACCTTCAAACCGTTTCTGCAAGAGCCTTGAAAGCCGGAGTCGATTTGGATATGGTCAGTGAAAGTTATTTGACTACACTGAAAAAATCTCTTGACGAAGGAAAAGTAACAGTTGCCGATATCGATAAATCTTGCCGTTATATTTTGGAAGCTAAATATAAAATGGGCTTATTTAAAGACCCTTATAAATATATTGATGTTAAAAGACCTGCAAAAGATATTTATACCAAAGAAAACAGAGAATTTGCCCGAAAAATAGCCGCTGAAAGTTTTGTTTTGCTTAAAAATGAAAATGTTTTACCATTAAAAAAACAAGGAACTATAGGTGTTGTCGGTCCATTGGCAAATACAAAATCGAATATGCCCGGAACGTGGAGTGTTTCTGTGGATTTGAAAAAACCATCGACTTTGATAGAGGGAATTCAGTCTGTTGCAGGGAAAAACACGAAAGTTCTTTACGCAAAAGGAAGTCATTTGACCTCTGATCCGGAATTAGAGAAAAGAGCTACAATGTTTGAGCGCGGATTGGGAAGAGAAAACGAAAAACGCAGCGATGAAGAAATGATCAAAGAAGCTTTAGAAGTCGCTTCAAAATCTGATGTGATTGTTGCTGCTTTGGGAGAATCTTCAGAATTCAGTGGAGAATCGAGCAGTAGAACTGATCTTAATATCCCTGATGTCCAGCAAAAATTATTAGCGGAATTATTAAAAACAGGAAAACCCGTGGTTTTGGTTGTTTTTAACGGAAGACCTTTGACTTTAAACTGGGAACAGAAAAACGTTCCGGCGATTCTGAATGTTTGGTTTGGAGGTTCAGAAGCCGGTCCCGCCATTGCAGATGTTTTATTTGGAGATGTAAATCCAAGTGGAAAATTACCGATGACTTTCCCGCAAAATGTTGGTCAAATTCCGATTTATTACAATCATAAAAATACAGGAAGACCTTTGGCGGAAGGAAAATGGTTTGAAAAATTCAGGTCAAATTATATTGATGTGAGCAATGACCCACTCTATCCTTTCGGATATGGTTTGAGTTACACAAAGTTTGACTACGGAAGTATTAAATTAAGCTCAAACCAATTAAACCAAAACGGACAAATCACAGCAAGTGTAGAGGTTACCAATAAAGGTTCTCTGGAAGGTCAGGAAGTTGTGCAATTGTACATTCGTGATATTGTAGGAAGCATTACCCGTCCCGTAAAAGAGCTGAAAGGTTTTGAGAAAATTTCTTTAAAACCAGGCGAAACGAAAACCGTTACTTTCAAAATCACTCCTGAACTATTGAAATTCTACAATTATGATTTGGAGTATGTTGTAGAACCGGGAGATTTTGATCTGATGATCGGAACCAACAGTAAGGATGTTGAAAAAGTAAAATTTACTTTTAAATAATCGCTTTAATAAGCTTTAAGCTTATCTATTTTGATATTTACAGTCTGATACTGACTTAAATATATTCTATACAGTTTTTTGAGACGCAGAAAGTTAATTACTTTTCTTCGTCTCATTTTTTATATTTATTGACCACGGGATTTGCATACATCGCCAGAAAACTCTCTTTTAAAACAGTTTCAGAGCTGTCGATTCTCATTTCAAGACGACGTTCGAAGAGCTGCTTTTCTTCTTCCGTATAAAATTCAGAATATTGATTGGATTCATTCAGCAAATCAAATGCAATATAATTTGTTGGCCAAAGTTTGTAATTTTCGATGATAGAATCGTCAATAATCTGTGCGATTGCCTGAAGCTGTTTGTTTTTATTATCGGTGGTCAAAGCCACTTCATCAAGCTCATGTTCCAATACTTTTCCTGCATGAAGATGAATTCGTTTTTTCTGTCCCAGAACTCCGCTCAGAATGGTTTTAAAATCTTCATTTTCATCTTTTATGTAGACTTCATTTTTAGATTTTGCCATGACTTGAGGCATTTTCAGGGCATCAGTAGGATCATATTCATAAGAAATCGATAGCGGAACAATTTTAAGTGATTTAAAAAAGTCAATTAAAGAATGATTTTCGGATGCCATCGCCAACATTTTCAGAACGCCCTGTTGGGTTGCATCATTTCCATCTTTTGTACGACCTTCGCGTTGCGCAATCCAAACAGAACGATTTTCCTTGTGCAGCAAATCATTAATATACTCCGACATAATTTTTGAACTGTTCAGTTGCTCGCGAATCGACAATCCTCTCTGAACCAAAAAGTTACGGTTTAATTTTGCTAAAACGTGTAGAAAATTCTTTTGAACAAGATTATCTCCGATTGCAGAAGCAGTCATAATCAAGCCTTTATCCAACAAAACCAAGTTCAGCAATGAAGTATCCAAAACAATATCTCTGTGATTGGAAACAAATAGGTAGGCCGTATTTTTATCTAAATTTTCAAATCCTGAAGTTGTTAATCCTTCAGAACTCTGCTTCAGAATCTGGCGAATCGTCTGAGAAATACACTGATGCTGAAAATCACTTATAGAATGGATGCTTTTAAACTTGTCAAGCCAAAAATCTTCGTCAGAATCAGGAAAAGTAAACTGCATGAGTGCCTTCATCATCGGATGCCTTGCTATATTTTGCAAAGCCTCATTCACTTCATGATCATAGAAAGACCTGATCTCATCAAATTTCGACATAATTTTATTTAAAAATTTCGATTTGCAAAAGAACAAAAATTTTGCCGAGTAAATGAATGAAACAAAATTATAATTATGTTTTGAATAAAAATTAACATTTACATGAGAAAATGCAGACTATCAGCCTTTTAAAAAAAATTAATTCTGAAATTTAAAAATAAAAATCATTTTAAAATGCTAATTTAATGTAACAAATAATAATCAATTTTATTTTTCATTTATAAATACATACCTTTATCCAAGGAAATTTAAATTTTTCACAACATTTCCTTCAATTCTCTAAAATGAGACTATTTTTATATGAAAAGTAAAATCACAGGCGTAGGCAACTATATACCATCAGAAACCATCACCAATCTATTTTTTGACAGGCATATTTTCATGAATGAAGAAGGTGAGAATTTAAAAGAAGACAATTCTGTAATCACCAATAAACTAAAGAAAATTACAGGCATTGAAGAACGAAGATATGCAAGTAATGATCAGACAGCTTCTGATCTAGGATTTATTGCAGCAAAAGCGGCGATTGAAAACTCCGGGATTGATCCGGAAACTTTAGATTACATTATTTTCGCACATAATTTTGGAGACGTAAAATTCGGGACTATACAGTCTGATGCCGTACCCAGTCTTGCTTCAAGAGTAAAACATCTGTTACAGATAGAAAATAATTTTTGTGTAGCCTATGATTTGTTATTTGGCTGTCCTGGCTGGATAGAAGGAGTTATCCAGGCAAATGCATTTATTAAATCAGGAATAGCAAAAAAATGTTTGGTTATCGGCGCCGAAACGCTTTCGCGCGTAGTCGATATTCACGACCGCGACAGTATGATTTATGCAGACGGAGCCGGAGCAGTTGTTTTGGAAGCCAATTCTGATGATGATTCAGGGATAAAATCTCATTTATCTGCTTCTTATACTTTAAAGGAAAAAGATTTTCTAAATTTCGCCAAATCTTATAATAACGACAGCTGTCAGGATACAAAATATATTAAAATGGATGGTCGCAAAATTTACGAATTTGCGCTGATCAAAGTTCCGGAAGCGATGAAACAATGTTTTGATCAAAGTGGCTATTCTATCGATCAGCTGGATAAAATTATTATTCATCAGGCAAACGAAAAAATGGATGAAGCAATTGTTCAAAGATTCTATCAATTGTACGGCGTTCCGACTCCTTCAGACATCATGCCGATGGTGATCAGCAAACTTGGAAACAGCAGTGTAGCAACGATTCCTACTCTTTTGACAATGATTTTAAATAACGAATTGCCCAATCATCAAATCAAAAAAAATGATATTGTTTTGTTTGCATCTGTTGGTGCAGGAATGAACATCAACGCATTTGTGTATAAGTTTTAGAATTAATTTTCATAAATTATAAAAGAGAAACAACCAGATTGTTTCTCTTTTTTTATTGTTTCGTATTTTTACTTTTTTAAACTTTATAGTGGATTTTTGCGCAATCGATTACAAAAATTCAAATATACAGACAGTGCAGGATAATTAATATTATCAATTAATTTAGATTGCAATAAATAAGAAATCACAGTATTTCAAAACAAAATACCTGAAATTATGAATAAGATTGTACTAACCTTTGTAGCATTCCTACTTTCAATGTCGTTATCGGCCCAGTACAAACCGTGGACTTCCGCAAAACAGCCTTTAAAAGAAATCAAAGCATTAAAAAAACAAATCAAAAAACCTGAGTTCAGAAAAGTGGATTACCTGATTACAGATTTCGGTGCGGTTGGTGACGGAAAAACAAAAAATACAGAGGCTTTCAAAAAAGCGATTGAAAAATGCAGTGCTGAAGGTGGCGGAAGAGTTGTCGTTCCCAACGGAGTTTTCCTGACTGGAGCAATTTATTTAAAATCTAATGTCAATCTTCATTTAAGTGATGGTTCAACGATTTTGTTCAGTCAGGACAGCAACGACTACCCTATCGTTTTCACTCGTTGGGAAGGAATGGAATGTATGAACTACTCCTCTTTAATTTATGCTTACGAAGAAGAAAACATTGCGGTTACCGGAAAAGGAACTTTAGATGGAAATTCAGATTTAGATAACTGGTGGTTCTGGTGCGGTGCTACAAAATATGGTTACAACACCTCTCGTCCAGGAAGACAAAACCCTGCAAGAGCCAAACTTCACGAATATATGGCCAACAGAACGCCTGCCAGAGAAAGAATTTTTGGAGACGGATGGTATTTAAGACCGAATTTCGTTCAGCCTTACAAGTCTAAAAACTTCTATATGGCGGATGTTTTGGTTAAAAATTCCCCGATGTGGAATTTGAATCCGGTTTTGTGTGAAAATGTTTTAATTGAAAGAGTAAAAGTAATCAGTCACGGACCAAACAACGACGGTTTCGACCCTGAAGCCTGTAAAAATGTCTGGATTAAGGATTCATATTTTGATACCGGAGACGACTGTATCGCCATTAAATCCGGAAGAGATGAGGACGGAAGAGATATCGGAAGACCAGCCGAAAACCATATTATCGAAAACTGCGAAATGAAAGACGGTCACGGCGGTGTTGTGATTGGAAGTGAAATTGCAGGCGGAGCAAAAAATATTTACGCCATCGGAAATGTGATGGACAGCAAGAATCTTGACCGTGCTTTAAGAATTAAAACCAGCTCAAGCCGTGGCGGAACGATAGAAAATGTATTTTTCTACAACACAAAAGTGGGCGCTTACAAAGAAGCGGCCGTTCGTTTCAATATGCATTATGAAAAGCCTGGAAATCACATTCCCACTATCAGAAATATTTGGGTTGAAAATTTAACCGTTGATAAAGGTGGAAAATATGCCGTATTTTCTGATGCTTACGAATCTTCGCCAGTAACCGATTTCACGATGATTAACGCTAAAATGGTTGGCGTTCAGATTCCTTATAAAGTGGATTATCTGAAAAATGTGACTTTAAAAAATGTAACCGTTAACGGACAGCCATTAACCGAGTTAAAACCATAAAATGCGAAGAAAAACCATTTTTGCCGGACTGATTGTTTTGTCGGCATTTTCACTCTCCTATTCCCAGTCGAAACACTGGCAGAATAACGAGCGTGAGCTGCATTACAAAGAGGACAAAGGCGATTTTTTATTGGTCAACGGAAAGTACAGATTCAACCGTGCTTTGTATGGCGATAACCGTGCATCGAGGGTTGAAGCGGGAGATTTGCCAGAATTTGCGTTGTATCTTCCGGGAATGGGCGGGAATCTTCAATTCGTTATCCAAAAAGGAAATTCAATTAAAAAATTAATTCAGGCCGATAAAATTGAAACACGTTACCGCCCGGGTTCGATGCTGTATGAAATCAAAGACCCGATTCTCGGAAATGGAACTTTAAAACTGACAGTTTTGGCTCAAGCTAAAGAAGAAGGTTTGGTTTTAAAAATGGAAACTGTGAATGTAGATTCTTCAACAAAAATTTACGCAGTTTATGGCGGTGCGAGCGGAACGACTTTCAGCAGAAACGGCGACATCGGTGCAGACCCGGAATCCGGATTTTATCTGTTGCCTGAATATTGTCTGAACAATCAGTTTCAAATCAATAAAAATCAGTTTCAGCTAAATTATTTAAATAAGAAAAAAGAAACTCAAACCGTCAGCGGAAATTTTTCGAATGTCAATTCATTACAACAAACTGATGCGACGACTTTGGAAAAACTGGCTGAGTTTACTCAAAATAAAGCAGACAAATCTCCAATTGTCTATGCTTCATATTTTTCACAAAAGCAACCGGTTTACATTCAGGTGGCCAAAGGAAAATCGGATAAAACTTTTGCAGATGAAGATTTAAAAAACATCTTCAATGAAGCTGAAATATCCCGTTTAACATTAACGAGCAGAATTCAGCTAAAAACTCCGGATGCAGACTTAAATAACTTCGGAGCCAATTTAGCCGTTGCTGCAGATGGAATCTGGGAAAGCCCAACCTTCCTTCACGGTGCAGTTGCATGGCGAATGCGGCTGAATGCGTGGCGTGGCGCTTACACTGCCGATGTGTTGAACTGGCACGACAGAGCAAAAGAACATTTTGAAAGTTATGCCAATTCGCAGGTTCTGAAACCCGATTTTGCACCGATAGAAATGGACACGATGCGACATCTTGCCCGACACGAGGAGAAAATGGGAACTTCTGTTTTTTCGAGCGGATACATTTCCAGAAATCCGAATGACAACACAAAACCGCACCATTACGATATGAATCTGGTATTTTTTGACCAGATGTTTTCGCATTTCAACTATACCGGAGACAAAGAATTTCTGAAAAAAATGTGGCCGACGATGGTTCGTCATATGGATTGGGAAAAACGGAATTTCAAGCGTGGTGATTTATATGATGCTTACGCTGCGATTTGGGCGAGCGATGCCCTTCAATATTCGGGTGGAAAAGTAACGCATACTTCTGCTTATAATTATAGAGCCAACCGTGAAATGGCGAAACTGGCGAAAATCATCGGCGAAAATTCTCAGCCTTACGAACAGGAAGCAGATGCGATTTTAAAGGCAATGAAAAACCAGCTATGGATAAAAGACAAAGGTTATTTTGCTGAATACAAAGATGCTTTGGGCAATCAAATTGTTCACGACAAACCGGGAATCTGGTCGATTTATCACGTTTCCGACGCGTTTATTCTGAATGAATTTGAAGATTACCAAAACTTACAGTACATCAATCATCACACGCCCAAAATTCCGGTGAAGGTGAAAGGTGCGCAAAATAAAGAGTATTACACATTATCGACCACCAACTGGCAACCGTACGATTGGTCGATTAACAATGTGGCTTTGGCGGAAAATTTACAGACCGCTTTGGCGTATTGGCAGGCGGGAAGAAATGAAGATGCGTACCAACTTTGGAAGGGAAATTTGGTGGAGTCGATGTATTACGGCATCAGTCCGGGGAATTTTGAGCAGCTTTCTCATTACGATGCTTTTCGTGGCGAACTGTACAGAGATTTTGCCGACCCGATTGGTATTGCTTCGAGAACTCTGACAGAAGGACTTTTCGGAGTTTATCCGAACTTACTGGAGAATAAAATCAGCATCAAACCTGGTTTCCCGAAAGACTGGAATTCTGCCGAGCTGAAACTTCCGGATTGGGATTATCAGTTTAACAGAACTTCAAAAAAGACGGAGTATTTATTTAAATCAAAATATCAAAACCTGGTGGCGCTGGAGATGCAGGTTCCTGTGAATTATTCCAACATCAAATCGGTGAAAGTGAATGGTAAAAAAGTGGACTGGAAGATTAAACCCAATTCGATTCTGCAACCGTTTATTCAGTTTGAAACGCCGAAAGGAAAAGATTTTAAAATTGAAATCAATTATTCCGGAGAAGAATTGAAAAACGAACAAACAGATTACGTCAATTATATTTCTGAAAATCTTCAGTTAAATTTTGATTCAAAAAAGAAAATTAAAAATATCTACGACCCTCAAAGTTTGATTAAAAATTCCCCTCCTTTGGAGGGGTGGATTCGACCGAAGGGCGAAGACGGGGTGGTTAACCACGGATTTCAAATAATAAAAGAAGAAAGAAAAGGAACTTTTTTCGTTCAGGTGGAACAAAACGGAACGACTTGGTGGCAACCGGTGAATGTTGACATCCGTTTTCCTTTGGAGACAAAATGGGTAAATAAAAAACTTCAGATTCAATCCAAATCATCCAATCCAATTTATGGAAAGCTATCTGTTAATGGATTAAACAAAACTTTTTCGATTCAAAAAAATCAAAATGCGACCATTGAAATTCCGGCGAATGTTTTAAGCAAAGGAACCAATACAATCGTCCTTGATTATAACGGAATTAAACAAAATATAGAAATTACAGATTGGGAAATTGAAAACCAAGGTCAGTTTAACAATATATCATTGGCTTCAAAATACAATGAAAAAGTGACTGAAATTTTCAATCAGAAATACCTTTCGCCAAGACTGGAAGTTCCGACTTTACAGCTTCCGTGGCAGGGAATCGGAAACTGGTGTTATCCGTTAATCACCGCTCAAATCGATGACAGCGGATTGATGAGCAAAAGAAAAAATGGTAAAGTTGAATTTCTTGGAATTCCTTTTTTAATTGATAAAACCGATAAAAACATCGCATTTGTCAGTCAATGGGATAATTATTCAGATGCTCTTGAAATTCCAATTTCAGGGAAAGGAAAAAAAATCTATTTTCTGATGGCTGGAACTACCAATCCGATGCAGTCACAGATTGTAAATGGAAAAATTACGGTTCAGTATGCAGATGGTTCGACAACCGAAATGGAGCTGAAAAATCCGACGAACTGGTGGCCGATTGAGCAGGATTTGTTTGATGATAATTTTGCATTTGAAATTCCGGATGATAAGATTCCGTATCGCGTGAAACTGAAAACGGGCGAATTGTACAAGGGCGGAACTTTGAGCAAATATTCAAGTATTAAAGGATTTACAGACCGTCAGGTGGATGGTGGTTCTGCAACGATTCTGGATTTGCCAATTGATGCGAGTAAGGAATTAAAATCAATAAAACTAACGGCCGTGAGCAATGATGTGGTGATTGGAATGATGAGTGCGACAGTTTTGAAATAAATTTAAGATCAATAGGGACGGGCTTTAGCCCGTTCTGAAAAAATAATTATTCATTGGCTTTAGCCAAAACTTAGTTTAGATTTTGGCTAAAGCCAATGATTATTAACCATTAATAAAATGGGCTAAAGCCCATTCCTATTGATAAATATTCGAAAATAACAATCAAAATGAATGATGTTCTATTTTGATACGTGAGATATTGCAGCCCGACTTGAACGGAAATCCTTTTGCGAGGAGGAACGACGAACAAAAGATTGGGAGTGGAAGGCGGAAATGTCTGCCATAAAAAAATAAATTAAGATTCGAGGTAGTCAATAGCTGCCCAAAATATAACATTGAACAAATTTATTTACTGAAATAAAAGAAAAATGAAGAAAATTGCAATATATCTAAGCATTTTCCTGATGGGATTTTCTTCCCTGAATGCCCAGAAAATCGACCGAAAGAAAGTCGTTCAGCGACATAATATTGTCAACACAAAAGCCGATACCCTTTCAACTTTGACTGTTGGAAACGGAAAATTTGCCTATACGGTTGACATCACCGGAATGCAGTCGTTTCCTGAATATTACAAAAACGGAGTTTCTCTCGGAACCCAGTCTGAATGGGGCTGGAACAGTTTTCCGAATAAAGAAAACTATAAATTTGAGGAAACTTTAAAGCCTTACGATTTCAATAATGACGGTCGAAAAGCTTTGTACTCTGTTCAAATCAAAGAACCGGAAAGGAATAAAGGTGCTGTGGAATATTTCCGTGTGAACCAACACCGTTTGCAGTTGGGAAATATCGGGATTGAACTGACGAAAAAAGATGGCCAGAAAGCAAAAATTTCAGACCTGACCAACGTCAATCAGAAGATTGATTTATGGACAGGAATCATCACAAGTGAATTTACTTTGGAAGGAACTCCGGTAAAAGTTTGGACGGCTTCTTTCCAAAATTCAGATAAAATCGGGGTGAAAATTGAATCTGATTTGGTGGCTAAAGGAAAGCTTAAAGTTTTTGCCAAATACCCGCATCCATCGGGACAGTTTTTGGATGATGCCGCATTTTATGGAAGAGAAAACGAACATACCACGAAAATTGTTTCTTCTCAGTCGACCCAGGGTTTGATTCAGCATAAATTGCAAAGCACGGATTATTATACTCAATTCAATTTTACGGAAGGGAAACTTCGTGAGGCAGGAAAACACTACTTCGTTTACGAGCCTTCTTCCAAAAATAAAACCGTTGAATTAAGTGTTGAATTTTCAGCTAAAAGTCCGAAATCTAACAGAACTTTATTCGCTGATGCTGAAAAAGAAAGTACTTCAGGTTGGAAAAACTTCTGGGAAAGCGGTGCTGCCGTTGATTTTGCAGGAAGTACAGACCCGAGAGCCAATGAGCTTGAAAGAAGAGTGGTCTTGTCAGAATATTTAACGAAAGTTCAGTGTGGTGGGAACAATCCGCCTCAGGAAACAGGTTTGACATTCAACAGCTGGTACGGAAAACCACACACGGAAATGCATTGGTGGCACGGTGTTCACTTTGCACTTTGGGGAAGACCGGAAATTTTGGAGAAGCAACTCGATTATTATTTCAGGTCATTTGATAAAGCTAAAAAATTAGCAGAAAGACAGGGTTACAAAGGCGTTCGTTGGATTAAAATGTCGGATAATGAAGGTAACGAAAGTCCATCTTCTGTTGCTGCATTTTTGATTTGGGAGCAACCGCACATTATTTATATGACCGAACTTTTGTACCGCAACAGCAAAGATAAAAAGGTTTTAGAAAAATATAAAGATTTGATTTTTGCAACGGCTGATTTTATGGCAGATTTTGCGACGTATGATAAAGAGAAAAATCGCTATAACTTGGGTAAAGGAGTCATTCCTGCACAGGAAGTTTTCCCCGCGAAAGATACTTACAACCCTACTTACGAAGTGGCATATTGGGATTGGTCGTTGAGAATCGCTCAAGAATGGAAAGAAAGATTGGGTCAGCCGAGAGATAAAAAATGGGATGATGTGATTAATAAACTGGCTCCGCTTCCCGTTCAGGACGGCGTTTATTTATCGACAGAATCTGCAAAAGATTCATTCACATTTCCAAAATGGATGACCGACCACCCTGCTGTTTTAGGCGCATTGGGAATGGTTCCTGAATCTCCGAAACTGGATAAAAAGATTATGAAAAACACGCTGGATATCGTTTGGGAAAGATGGAACTGGGAGCATACGTGGGGTTGGGATTTCCCGATGACTGCAATGAACGCAGCAAGACTGGGACTTCCAAATAAAGCTTTGGACGCTTTGTTTATGGACATTCAAACCAATACGTACCTGAAAAACGGTCATAATTTTCAGGACAAGCGTCTTAGAATTTACCTTCCTGGAAATGGCGGTGTTCTGACAACTGTTGCAATGATGTTGGAAGGTTGGGACAGCTCAACTGGACAATATCCAGGTTTCCCGAAAGACGGAAGCTGGAAAATAAAAGCGGAAGGTTTTAAAAAGATGCCTTAAAAAATTTCACATTCATATTAATTGAAGTCTGTCCTGAAAAGGGCAGGCTTTTTTAATTCAATATTCAAAGCTTTTAGTATAATATTTTTTGGCTTAAAAGTCTTATATTTCATTTTACATCAAGAAATTGGTGATTTATTCGATTTAAACATAATTTAAATAAAAATAAAAACACACTGAAAATCAAATATTTAAAAATAATTAAATATTTAAACATGACGATTATCAGTTATTGTAATTTTTTGTAACTTGTCTTCTGTCACAAAATCATTTTTTGAAATTAAATTTTGTTAAACTAAAATAATTTCATTACGACAAGTCATGGCTGAAACATTCGAAATAAACATCAACGAAAACTCCAGAGTTCCAAAATATAAGCAGATCGTCGATTCTATTCTGAACGGAATTGATGGTGGCGAAATCAAGATCGGAGAGAAAATCCCTTCGATCAACGAACTTAGCGAATCATGTTTTCTTTCGAGAGATACTGTAGAAAAAGCTTATAAAGAGCTTAGAAAAAGGCAGATCATCGAGTCGGTAAAAGGTAAAGGATATTATATTTCACGCATCAATAAGAACGACAGCATTAACATTTTCTTTCTCATTAATAAACCGAGCACTTACAAAATGATGATCTACAATTATTTTGTGAACGCTATCGGTAGCAAAGGAAATGTAGAAATGTACATTTACCATTGTGATGAGACCCTTTTCATCAATTCACTCAAAAAAAATCTTGGAGGTTTTGATTATTATGTGATTATGCCTCATTTCCGTGATGAGCAATCTAAACATACAAGTTCCACCAAAGAAGTTATTGATATTATTGAGAAGATTCCGAAGAATAAATTATTAATGCTTGATAACACGAAACCTGATATTTCGGGAGAATATGGTTCTATTTTTCAGGATTTTGAGAATGATATTTACAACGCATTGAAAGAAGGTTTAGATAAAATTCAGAAGTACGAGAAGATCATTTTGGTATATCCTGACAAAGATATTCACCCCTATCCTTTCCGAATTGCACGAGGTTTTGAGAATTTCTGCAGAGACTATAAGCTTGATTATGAGATTCTTGATGAAATTTATCCCGATATGGAATTACAGGATAGAGATATTTTTATCACCATTCGTGAACGCGACCTTGTAAATTTAGTGAAACAGATCAGACAGAAAAACCTGAAATTGGGCGAAGACATTGGAATAATTTCTTATAATGAAACTCCACTGAAAGAATTACTTGGCATTACAGTTATCACTACAGATTTCAAAGCGATGGGCGAATCCGCTGCTTATATGATTCTTAAAAATAAAAAAGAATCTGTGAATAATGTATTTAAATTTATTCAAAGAGATTCATTATAAACCAAGATTTATTAATATTTAAAACAAATCCATGCAATCGATTACACTAAATCGGTTCATTAAAAATATATATTTAATTATGATCAAAAAAATAATTTTTGCATTTAGTTTTTTAATGGTAATTTCTATTTCTGCTCAAAAGAAAGATGATACACAAGCTGTCACCGAAGCAGCAGAAAAGCTGAGATTAGCTATGGTGAATGGTGAAAAAACAGAATTGGAATCTTTAATTTTACCGGAACTGACTTATGGACATTCTGGCGGGCATATTGACGATGCCAAAGAATTTGTTGAAAAACTTGTCAGCAAAAAATCTGATTTTGTAACGATTGAAATTACAGATCAAAAGGTTCAGATTGTTGGCAATACAGCGATTGTCCGTCATCATTTTTATGCAACAACAGCCGATATGGGAAAAGCTCCGGGAGATGTAACTTTGGATATTTTGTTGGTTTGGGTGAAAGCAAAAAAAGATTGGAAACTGTTGGCAAGACAGGCGGTGAAAGCGAAGTAGTTTGAAGAGCCAAGGAAAAAGGTAAAAGAACCAAAATAAAGTTTTATGAAAGACTACACGACAGAAAAATATAAAATTACTATTTATTCTGAACTAACTTTTACCGAATTGTCAGTTGATAATATTATTAACTATGACTTTATATATTTTGAAAAATCTGAATATAAATTCTCAAGTATTTTTGGAATTAGAGTATACAATAAAGATGCTTTAATTAAAAGTGCAGTAATTGGGTCTGATGGTGGAGAAACAGGTCTTCATGATACTTCCACAATCATTGAAGATGATAAAATCTTAATATGCTGTTCAGATTCAATTTTCTGTTTATCGATTCCCTATTTAAATTTACTATGGCAAACAAAAGCAGACCCTGCTACTTGTTTTGAAATTTATAAGTATAAAGAAAGTTACATTATTCATGGTGAACTTCAAATCTCAAGACTAGATAACGATGGAAAAATACTTTGGCAACAGGGCGGTCAAGATATATTCACAACACCGGATTCTGAGAATGATTTTTTAATTAAAGATGATTATATAGAAGTTACTGATTGGGAAAACAGAGTATACAAGTTTGATTTTGATGGTCAAATAATATAGTCTACGCTAAATAATTATTCTCAAAAATTTACCACCATAAGAACAAAATATTGAGCTATAACTCTCCACAACCGTCTTACAATTTACGTAACCACAAAGAACACTAAAGCTTCCACTAAGGACACAATAATTGTGAACCTTCTGGAAAATATTTGTGGTACCTTGTGGTAAAAAATATTAGTACAAAAAAAATACAATTCATAGAACTGTATTTTAAATTTTATTATCGTTTAAAGAGGTTTGCAATTTTAAAAGCATAGCTGAAAAACATCCATCTTCCTGCTTCCATCTTCCCGCTCAAACCTACTTCACCCTAAAATTCTGCAACTGTTCCGGTTTATCACAGCAAACCTGCTCCATAACCTGTCTGAACTGCATTTTCAGCATTTCGATAATGTGATCCCCACCTTTTTCGCCTAAAGCTCCGACGGCATACATAAAAGTTCTTCCCATAAAGGTAAATTCAGCACCACAACTCAAAGCTCGGGCAACATCCGGACCGGTTCTTACCCCGCTGTCCATCATGATTTTAATCTGACCTTTATATTTTTCGCTAATATCTTTTACCACAGCAATCGTAGATTCTCCGGCATCCAACTGTCTTCCGCCATGATTGGAAATAATCATTCCGTCGAAACCTAAACGTACAGCTTCTGCAGCATCTTCGTCGGAAGCAACTCCTTTAATGACCAATTTCCCTTTCCATTTGTCACGGATCGCTTTAATTCGGTCTGAATTTAATCTTCCTGAAAAAGTAGAGTTCATGAACTGTCCCAATTGCTTCACGTTCATATTTTTATCCATGTATTTTTCCATGGTTTTAAAACTTGGAACACCGTGTTTTAACATTTCTAAACACCACTGCGGTTTTGCCAACGCCTGAGAAACATTTCTAAAATTCAGTTGAGGTGGCATTGCCAGACCATTTCTTATTTCTTTAGCTCTGTAACCAAAAGTCGGAACATCAGATAAAACACAGAGCACATCATAACCCGAAGCTTCACAACGGTCGAGAATATCGTCTCTTAACCATTCTTCTCTCGGATGATAGAGTTGAAACCATGCGTTACCTTCCGTCAGTTCAGCAATTCTTTCGATACTGCTTGTCGTTACGGTACTTAAAATGAAAGGAAGATTATGTTTAAAAGCAGCTTTTGCTAAAATTTCAGGAGCATTCGGCCACATTAATCCCTGTAAACCTACCGGAGAAATACCGAAAGGTGCAGAATAGGTTTTTCCGAATAGTTCGGTTTCCATATTGGCTTCTGCGTAGTTGTTGTTCAGATATTGCGGACGAAGCAAAACCTCTCTTAGTTCACTTGTATTTCGGTCGCGGTTGATGTTTTCATTACAGCCTCCGTCTAGATATTCAAAGGCAAAACGGGGCATTCTTTTTTGAGCCTTTTCAATTAAAAGTTCAAGCGATGCATATTTGGTATCAAATGGAAATGCCATAGTTTGTTTGATGTTTGATGTTGGTTGATGGATGTTTGATAATAGACGATACAAAATTAATTAATATGTATATTTTCATTTAACTTCCAGCATCTGACTTCCAGCTTCCAACAAAATTTATAAATTAAAAATTAACGGTTGAAGCACTTTCATCTGATAATGCTGCTGTAAAAAAGTTTCGTCTATTTTTTTGTTGGAAATTACCATGGAAGCTCCTAAAGCAGAACCCAATGGAGAATGCGTAGACATTACATTGTAGTGGTGGAAATGATGCGACATCAGTTTCATGAATACATCATTATCTGTAAATCCGCCGTCGATGTAAATGTTTTGAATTTCAGAATTTCCGATGGCATTTTTGATGGTGTGAATCTGTAAATCCATCAACTCAATCATTAACTGATGATATGCTTCTTCAAAGGTTGCAAAAGAGTTCAAATCTGTTGCGCTTATCATTTTCCTCTTTAAAATAATGCCTTCAAAACGGAAATAAACTGCTTTATGCTTCATCAAACGCAGATACAAGTCCTGATCAAACTTTACTTCTCTATGATAACCATATTCTTTTCCGTAATGAGCACACAGTTTTTCAACCTGAATTTTATATTCATTCCCCATGAAAAAACGGGATGCTTTTACACGTTTCCCATCAATTCTCATATAGTTCAGGCAATTGTTTTCGATGTCTTCATCGGTTAAACTTTCATCATTAAAAGGATTCAGTGAAATACTCCAGGTTCCTGTTGAAAGCAGTAAAAATGGCTCTTTTTTACTTAAAATATAAGGTAAAAGCGCTGAAGAACTGTCGTGAATTCCAACACCGATTTTCATTTTTTGATTTCTGTACGAAGTATTGATACTTGCCGAAGTAGGAACAATCGGAGGTAACATATGATCGATTTCCTCTTCATAAACCCAGTCGTGATAATCTGCTTTATCATAATCCCACAAATTGGTGTGGCAGCCTATCGAAGTGAATTCCGACACACAAATTCCGGTAAACAGATATGATAAATACTGAGGTAAATGAAGACTGTAGCGAATCTTTTTAAATACTTCTGGATGTTTATATTTTAACCAAAACAGCTGCAATCCTGAGTTGAGCATTCCTGCTTGTGGAGAAGCTGTTTCACGGGCAATTTTCAGTTTGCTGCCGTGTTTTTCGTAGAATAAATCCAGGATCTCCTCTTCGATTGGTTTTGTGTAATTGTACAATGGTGTGAGAACATTTCCTTTCTGATCCAGATGTACAAAACTTGCTCCGTACGTAGAGAAATTAATAGCCTTAACTTCAAAATTTTCATCGTCAAGAATGGCATTAAAATTATCTTTGATCCAGTTTTGCAAAGCAACTAAATCTTCCGTTGGATAACCGTCTTCATCGGTCGTAAGTGGTAATTCTGTATACTCACGAACAACTTCTTTATAATTTTTATCAAATAGAAAGAATTTTTTATTGGTTTTCCCAATATCAAATACGATGGTTACCTTTTTTTTCTTGGACATTCCTGTGATGAATTATTTATTTAAACATAATAGCGCAGATGTTTTGACTAATAGCGCTAACTTGTTTACTTTAATTAAAAAACAAAATCATTAAGGAGTGTTCAGATATTAAGAAAAACTTAATAATCTAAACACTTTCCCCTTAACGAAACTATATAAGGATACATATAATAAAAACTTTCGATTGCACCTGAAAGTTAGAATTATCAAATTAAAACAGGTTTATAATCCTGTTGCTTTTACATTTAACCCTCTTTCGGAGATTAAATTTTCTCTTACTTTAAGGTTTCTGTATGCTGCGATCGGGTCTAATGCTGCACCGGTTTGTAATCTTGCTGCTTTTAATAACGGACGAACGTCTGTTCTGTATGCATTCTGCAAAATTTCCTGAGCACGAACCACATCGTTATTCAGTTGAGCATCTTTCAATGCTTTCTGATCTACTAAAAGAGCCTGTGCATAAGCAATTAAAATTGCCTCTAAAGACTGAATCAAATCTTCCAGCGGATCTTTGATGTTGTGACTTGCATCGATCATCCAAGCCGGGTATGGGTTATTCGGATTGTTCTCGATTCCGTAAACCAATTCGTTGAAAATCAAGAACAGCGCGTAAGGTTTGATAGAACCTACTGTTAAATCATCATCTCCATATTTACTATCGTTGAAATGGAAACCTCCTAATTTCCCTTTATACATCAAAGTTGCAACGATTTGCTCAATATTTGAGTTTGGCAAATGATGTCCTAAATCTACCAAAGTATACGCTCTTTCACCACAAGCGTTTGCCAACATGAAAGATGTTCCCCAATCCTGGATTGTTGTTGAATAGAAATTTGGTTCGTAAGGTTTGTATTCGATGAATAATTTCCAGTCTTCCGGTAAATCCGAATAAATTTCTTTTAAACTCTGTTCAGTTTTTGACAAAGCCGTCTGGAAATTCAACTGTCCCGGAAAACTTGCTCCATCCGCCAACCAAACAGTTAAGCTTTTTGAATCTAATTCTTTTCCGATTCTGATTACTTCTTTATTGTGTTCAACTGCGTAAGCTCTTGCATCTTCATTTGCTGCATTTAACGAACCAAACTTATAAGATTGTTTTGCGTTCGGTTGATCCTGGAACGTATTTGAATTCATCGCATCGAAAATCAATCCGTGAGAAGCTGCTTTTTCTTTAATCGCCGCTACATCACTTGGAATATCCCATGGAATATGCAATGAAATCGCTCCTGCAGAATGTGTCAAAGCGTGAATTAACCCTACATCATCTAATTTTTGTTCTAAAGAAGAAGGTTCGCCACCGTAAGAAAATCTTCCGAAACGGGTTCCACCTGCTCCTAAAGCCCAACTTGGAATGGCTACCTGAAAGTCAGCAATTTTGTTGACAATCTCAGAAACATTAGCTCCTGATTTTGTTAATTTATCTGATAAATATGCGAAGTCTGAATTGAAATTTCCTACTTCGATTTTATTGTTTTGTTCAATAATATCTTTTCCTATAATCATACTTTGATTTTTATTAACCTTATCAAGGTTTTGAACCTTGACAAGGTTGAATTTTTTTGATTAAAATTAACATTAAATATTGATTCCGGCCCATAATTTACTTTCGAATCCTTCGCAGCCCGACCTGAGTGGAGCTCTTTTTGTGAGGAGGTACGACGAGCAAAAAAGCGGGAACGGAGGGCGGACTAAGCTGCCCAAATAAAAAACATTAATCAATAATTATCTTGGGAACGCATTTGCCATTCCGCCATCTACATTGATGATATTTCCTGTACTTTTATCTAAAATTGCCACACAAGCAAAAACTCCGTTTGCGATATCTTCAGGTAGAATAATTTCGTTCAGAAGATTTCTTTTTGCGTAGAAAGCAGGCAATTCTTCAACGGTGATTCCGTTTGCTTTTGCGCGACCTTCTGCCCAAGAACCTTCCCAGATTTTACTTCCAACGATTACTCCGTCCGGATTAACCACATTGACTCTGATTTTATCTGCTGCCAATTCTGCCGCCAATAATCTTGTCATGTGTTGCTGAGCTGCTTTAGCAGTTCCGTACGCTACGTTATTCGGTCCTGCAACCAATCCGTTTTTACTTGCAATATTCACGATGTCACCCCCTAAGTTCTGCTTTTTGAAAATTTCAGTTCCTGATTTAGCCATCATAAACTGACCTTTAACCAAAACATTTTCAAGCAATTCCCAGTCTTTTATCGTTGTATCTTCCAACGATTTAGAAATCGCCAAACCAGCTGAATGAACGATGATATCTACTCCACCGAAAGCTAAAACAGCTTCTTTATAAGCATCTGCAATTCCTTCTTCGCTTGTAACGTCACACTGAACAGCGATTGCCTGATCTTTGCTGTATTTTGAAGTAACAGATTCTGCAGCTTCTTTGTTTAAGTCTGTGAAAACCACAACTGCACCTTCAGCAACCATTTTATCCGCAATTGCTTGTCCGATTCCACCTCCGGCTCCGGTTACGATTGCAATTTTTCTGGATAATGGCTTTTCTTTCGGCATTCTCTGAAGTTTAGCTTCTTCCAACAACCAGTATTCGATGTCGAAAGCTTCCTGTCTTGGTAGTGATGTGTATTCTGAGATTGCTTCTGCACCACGCATTACGTTGATTGCGTTTAAATAAAATTCGCTTGCAACACGCGTTGTCTGCTTATCTTTTGAGAAACTGAACATTCCCACTCCCGGATAAATGATGATTACCGGATTCGGATCACGCATCGCAGGGCTGTTTGGATGTTTGCAAGTTTCGTAATATTCTTTGTACTCGTTTCTGTACTGTTCGAAAAGTGGATTTAATTTTTCTAAAATTGCTTTAGAATCCGTTAAATCTTCATTTTTATCTAAAGTTAAAACTAAAGGCTGAATTTTCGTTCTCAAGAAGTGATCCGGACAAGAAGTTCCAAGCGGAGCCAATCTTTCCAAATCATTACTGTTGATGAACTCCAATACGACATCGCTGTCTGTGAAATGACCCACCATTCTGTTTTCAGAAGAAGCCAAACCTCTTAATAAAGGCATAATTTGAGCTGCCTTGTTTTTACGTTCGTCAGCAGGAAGTGATTCTACTTTTTGTCCGCCAAAAACCTGACCTTTTTCTTCAATTTTTTTAGCAATATATTCAGAAGCCATTTCGATAACTTCTAAACTGTTGATATAAGATTCGTAAGAAGTGTCTCCCCAAGTGAATAAACCATGACTTCCTAAAACGATTCCTCTGATTCCAGGATTGTCAGCTAAACATTTTTCTAACTGTAAACCTAAATCGAAACCTGGTCTTTGCCAAGGAACCCAACCCATTGTATCGCCCCAGATTTCTTTTGTAATTGCTTCGCTGTCTTTTGCTGCAGCTACTGCAATTAAAGCATCCGGATGAAGGTGATCAATATGTTTGAATGGAAGAAGTCCGTGAAGCGGCGTATCAATAGAAGGTGCTTTGCTGTCAAGATCGAAGATACAGTGATCGAACAAGCCTACCATTCTGTCTTCGTCTGCCAAACCTTCGTAAACATTTTTAAGGTTTCTTAATCTTTCTGTATATAAACCGGCAATTCCTTTTCTTGTCAAAGTTCCGATATCACCACCTGAACCTTTTACCCACATTACTTCAACTTCTTCATTCGTTAAAGGATCTTTCTCGATGGTTTTACAGCTTGTGTTTCCGCCCCCGTAATTGGTGATTCTAAGATCTGCCCCCAAAATGTTTGAGCGGTATAAAAATAAAGCAACCTGGTCATCACCGAAAGATGCTGCTTTTTCATCATCCCACAAATAGTCTACGTATTTGAATGTTTTTACTTTTTCCATTGATTTCTTTTGTTTTCTGAATTTTAACCCAAATTTAGACTGTAATATTTTCAACAGTATCCCGCACTATACTGCTGAATCTATGATTTAAAGATAAATTAACAGTGACATTTATCATGTCTAAGATTCAGCTGCACGGTATTTCATTTAGGTAAATGGTAAATTAATATTATGATTTGGTGTTTTGTAAATTTCTTAATACCCAGGAAGCTGAGTTAAGTTCGGATTATCAACCATTGGATGACCTGCAGATTGCGCTGCAAACGGAAGTAATTCTGTCTTATTCGGTACAAATCCGTAGAAAAGACCATCTCCTCCACCCTGAATCCAGTTTGGATAAGTTCCTCCGTTTTCTGCTGAACCAGTTGGTTTGGTGTAGATGATGTTTCCGATTTGTAATGTGTTTACCGCACCTGTACTAAAGCCAACTGTTCTTCTTGCATTAGCATTAAAAGTACTTGTATATGCCTGGAACATATTTACAGGGTACCACTTGTCATCAGTTGTTGAAGTCTGTCCGTTCGCTAATGCTATGCTTTTTAAAGTTGTTTGATATGCAGCATAGTTAGCCGAGTTCGTTGGAATTGCCGAAACCGTTGCAATTTGTGCAGGATCTGTAATATTGATGTAGGTTACCGCTAAGAATGGATCACCGTAAACCTGTGCATTTTTATGAAATTTATACAAACGAATCGCAGGCGTATTGGCATAAGCACCTGTTTTATCTGATAAATTTTTCATTGCCTGTCTTGTAGCATTGATTTCGCTTTCAAGTTTATTCATTCTGATTAAATCAGTACGAAGGTTAAACTCGCCCGCAAATTCCCATTTACGCTCCTGAACAAGAGCCTGCTCAAATGCCGCCTGACCACTTGGAACAGGCATTGAGCCAATTCCCGCACGATTTCTAACCTGCATCAATGCAGCAATCCCCTGTGCTGTAGGACCTCCGTTTAGATAGTTTTGGGTTTCTGCATACATTAATAATACATCTGCATATCTTATTAATGGAATATTTAGATTTCTTGCATCTGCTGCCTGTGGTTCTACACACCACGAAATTCTGAATTTACCCGGCATAATACATGAGAATGTAGTTCCCACATCTACGAATGTATCACCAGCATTTCCGTTATTTAAGAAATAAATGCTGTATGATGTACAAGAAACATCTCTTCTGGTATCTCCGGGAGCAAAAGATAAGTAGTAGGTCGGTAAGACGAACTGAAGTGCTTTACGAGATCCATAAGTTCCCCCTCTTGTTCCGGGATGTGCATATACTCCAAATGCCGAATTGGTATTTTGTCCGTACTGAGCGATCTGCCAAATAATTTCATTATTTACTGCCGATAAATTTCTTCTGCAGAAATTAAACCATAAGTTTTCGAAACCGCTTTTTCCTCCAGAAGCCTGCATTAAAGAATGTCCTCCTCCGTTGATGACCGCCGCAGCTGCATTGTCTGCAATCTGATATAATTGCTGAACTCTTGCATTATCCGGACGTCTTGACATTGTTCCGGGAGTTGAAGAGTTTAACGGCCAACGAAGAGAATATCCTGCAGCATATAAAGCAATTCTAGCAAGCAAAGCATTTACTCCAGGTTTTGTTAATCTTTCTGTAGTAGGAAAACCAGGCTGTCCTAAACTAGGCATTGCGTTTACCGATTCCTGAAGATCAGCAATGATACGGTCGTATATTTCATCACGTGAAGCACGTTTCGGATATAATGTATTTGGGTCATTCGGATCTAGTTCTAAAAGCTGTGTCCAGATTGCAGGAACATCACCATAAACTCTGATCAAATTATAATAGCAATATGCTCTGATGGCTTTTACTTCTGCCAATAAAGCATCTCGCTTTTCGCTTGCAGGCATTTGTCCTAATCTGCTGATTGCAATATTTGTTCTCTCAATGGATGCATACATTGCTGCATAAATTCCTGTAACCGTATTGGGCGTATAAGCATCATACTGATAATTACAGATATTGTATTTTGAATTGTTTGTAGAACCATCTTCGCTGGAATGAATTACTGTATCACCAGCTCCTAACTGATAGTACATTTCTGTAGGAACCAAACTTCTGTAGCAACCCTGAACAAATATATCTGCAGTAACAAGATCTGCAAATACAGATTCGGTATCGGCTGCATCATATGCAGGCTGATCTAAAAAATCATCACTGCATGAATTTATCATTTGTGTTGCCACGATTAAAGACGGAATAATGATCAGTCTTTTTAAAAGTCTTAATTTATTATTAGCATTTTTCATGATCTAAAACATTTTTTTCTTAGAAGGTTAAATTTAAACCAAGAACATAACTTCTTGAACGTGGATAGGTAGAACTATCAAATCCAGGGGTAACTGCAACACCACTTGCTGCTGTAACTTCAGGATCATAACCTGAATATCCTGTAATTGTCGCCAGATTATTCACTGTAAAATAGATACGAGCATTACTTAGTTTCACATGCTCAAGAAAATCTCTCGCAAAGCTATATCCTAATGTTACCTGTGCAATTCTCAAATAAGAACCATCTTCTACATAATATGATGAAGGATAAGTAATGTTTTGAGAGTTGATCGCACTTAAACTCCAAACACGAGATCCTTCGTCGGGATTCAGTTCTCTCAATCTTGCAAGATTATTGGTAATTAAACCTGTATTAGGATCAATTAAACGGTAGTAATTATCTCCAAATTCTGAAGGCACGTTCTGAAACATCGCATACGGACTTAAGCTGTGTTTTGTCGCATTATAAATGTCGTTTCCTACACTGAATTTCATGAATATATTAAGATCAAAACCTTTATACGAAAAACTATTACTGATACCTCCAATAAAATCAGGAGTACCATTACCAATTTTTTGCATTTTTCTTGTAAATTGATCACCTTTTTCATTGTCTGCAGCAAATTTCATATCACCAGGTTTTGGAGTTCCAGTTGCAGGTTTTACAACACCCGGTTTTAAGCTAAGAGATCCATCGGCGTTCTGAATAAAATCATCAGTAGTATAAACTCCCTGATAAACATATCCGTACATATCTCCTAATTCTTCGCCTACTGTGGCATAATAGGTAACCATACCCGTTCTGTTTCCTCCTACACTGAATGTTCTGTTCGTTTGCCCCTGTTCCAGAGACATTACTTTAGATTTGTTGAATGAAATATTGAAATCTGTTGACCATCTGAAGTTTTCAGATTTAATGTTCACAGTGTTTAAAGTAAATTCCAGACCTCTGTTTCTTAAAGAACCAATATTCTGATACTGTCTTGAATAACCTGTTGAAACCGGAAGTAAACTTTGCAATAACATTCCGCTTACATTATTATTATACCATTCTGAAGTTAATTTAATTCTGTTATTAAATAATGCGATGTCAACCCCTAAATTTGTAGCTTTCAATTCTTCCCATCGAAGTAAAGGGTTACCCAAATTTGAGCTCGTTACATACGCAGGATTTCCAGGAGTATTATTCATCGGATAATCGCTTAATGAAAGATTTGTTACAAATAAATTGTTTCCGATATCATTATTACCCGTAATACCATATTCAAATCTTAACTTTAAGTCATTAATGAATTTTTCAATTTTAGAATCCTGCCAGAAACTTTCCTGAGAAACACGCCATGCTGCCGCAACAGATGGAAATACTCCCCATTTATTGCTTGGTCCGAATTTAGAAGAACCATCTCTACGCACTGTTGCAGTTAATAAATAACGATCATCATACGTATAGTTTACACGACCGAAATAAGACAATAAACTGTTGCTCGAACGACCTGAAGATTTCTCCTGTACAAATGCATTAGATATATCATCAAGCCCAAAGTTTGGGAATGGGAATTTTGTTAGTCGCATACTGTTACTTTCAGATTGTGAATAAACAATTTCGTAACCCGCTAATACATTCACCCTATGTTTTTCTGCGAAAGTTTTATTGAACGTTAAAGTATTGGTAATCTGATACCTGTAAGACTCACTATTCCCAATACTACCATTGATACCTGTATTTACAGGATCTGTAAGATACGCTCTAGAATTTTCATCTGAGAATGAAGTAGATTTGCTTTGGTTCCAGTTGTACTGACCTGCAGTTCTGAAAGTGAAATTTTTCAGGAAGTCAAACTCAATCCCTGCGTTGGCAATAAAAGTTCTGGAACGGTTGTTTGAAGTTGACGCACTGGTTTCCACAAAAGGGTTTTCTGTATCAAAACCTGAATCAAGACTTGAGAAGTCCGGGAAAGTCTGGGTATTAAACAACTGATCCTGGTTGAAAAGTGTACCGCCCGTGATCGGCTGAAGTAGAATTTTTTTCATTCCGCTATAAGCTCCACCTCCATTGGTTGAATTCGAATTAAACATTGAGTTAAAATCTACTCTTACCCCTTTGTATAATTCTGAATTGATGTTTGCACGTAATGAATTTCTTGTTTCACTGGAATTTTGCAATAAACCCTCCTGCTTATTGTAGTTATAACTAATGAAAGCCTGAGTTTTTTCGTTTCCTGTAGAAATATTAACATTCTGATTCTGAGTTAACCCTGTTCCGCCCAACATTTTATCTTGCCAGTCTAAAGCCGAAGCCGATGCATAACGATTGGAAATTCTGTTGAAAGCACCCGAATAGAATCCCGGAGTATCTAGTGGAAGACCATTGTCGAAAACACTGCTCCATCCTGTCATTTTATTCTGAAGCTGGGCAAACTCATACTGATATTTTACATATTGCTCTGTATTGGAAATCATATCCAGCTTTTTAGAGAGCATATCAAACATCATGAAAGAATTATAATTGATGGTTGTTCGACCTTTTTTACCGCTTTTAGTTTTAATTACGATAATACCGTTAGATCCACGAGCTCCGTAGATTGCAATCGCAGAAGCACCTTTTAGAACGTCAATACTTTCAATATCATTCGGGTTAATTACGTTTAATGCATTATCAAGTTGGAAACCATCAACGATATATAATGGTGAAGTTCCCTGTGTGATTGATGCTCCTCCACGAATGGTAACATTTGCACTTGCTCCCGGAGCTCCACCTGAAGTAACGATATTCAAACCTGAAGCTCTACCCTGCAAAGCCTGTAAAGCATTCATTGCCGGTGTTGCGGCCAGGTCTTTAGCTGACACGGATGCTACAGATCCTGTTAAATCAGACTTTTTAACTTTACCATAACCTATTACAACGACCTCTTCAATATCTTTTATATCTGTTTTAGCAGTATCACTTACCGCTTTTTGCCCGAACATAAAGCCGGACGCAAGCAGAAATAGCGGCGCAATGAGTGGCTTAAAATTCGTCTGTTTAATAATCAAACACATATCTATTAATTTTTTATGTTACCAAAGTACACCGTTACAAAAGTTTTGGCATCCTGCAATATCCTGCATAAGAAAATTCATAATTTATCATAAATAATTATATAAAAATGCTTTAATAAATACAAATATTATCGATTTAATTATGAAAAATAAAATTAAATATCAATTTTTAAACATTTATTAACCAGTGTGTGTTAAATTAATATAACCAAAAACGATCACCGGAATTCATTTTTAATTAACACAAAAAAAGACACCAGAAAATTTGGTGTCTTTGAGCTTCTAACTCTTAACTATATGAATATGATAAAAAAAATAAACTATTTATCTTAAAATGTTGCAATTCTTATTATTCCAGATAAAATACCTCTTCTAAACTGATACTTCTCGGAGAATTATCTTTATTGGTCTGCATAATGTCTTTATTATGTTCCCACCATTTTTGCATAACAGGCTGTAATGGTAAATTTTGATATTCCATCTCTTTACTGCATTTTAAAACACCAAATAAAAGATGTGTTTCTTCGTCTAAAAAAATCGAATAATCTTCCACTCCAGATTCTTTTAAAAGAACTTTAAGCTCTGGCCAGATTTCTTTGTGACGTCTTTTATATTCTTCTTCGAAACCTTCATGAAGAAACATTTTAAATGCAATTCTTCTCATCATTAATTATCTTAATGAATTCCCGTATCCTACAATTAAAATAGAAACAAACATTACAATCATCCCGACAACGATTGTAGAAATTGTTTTTTTGGAAACACCTTTCCATTCTTTGATGACAACTCCCCAAAGATTGGCAATCAAAATAATAAATGCCATATGCAAAATCCATGAACTTGGGCCGTTCCCCATTTTACTCTCGCCCATTCCGTAGAAGAAGAACTGTAGAAACCACATTGTTCCTGCTAAAGCGCAGAAAATGATATTTTTTACAACGGGAACATTTTTCTTAGAATAATCAGTATATGATTTATTTTTAAATGAAAGATAAAGACAACCAATAAGATTGGAAGCCATCCCACCCCAAAGCACAACGATATAGGTAACATTATTCTGAAATAAAAATTCTCCCTGTCCCGGATTTGCCAGTTTCCAGGCTTCGTTTGCCACAGACGCCATTGGTTTTCCTGCCTCAAGTCCGAAATTGAAACAGGCACTCAAAACACCGGAAATAATAGCAACGGTTAATCCTAAACCAAATTTATATTCAGTTTTTACTTCCACTCCATGTGGGTCGATAGAATCGGTTTGAAGCTCTTTGTCTTTCATGACACCCGCTTTCCCGCTGATGATAATCCCGACAACACAAACCAAAAGTCCCAATAAAACAAACTGTCCCCAACTGCTGGAAAACATGAGACCGATATTATCTTTTCCTGCTTCAGGAGAAAATTCATAATAAATAGATGGAACGAGCGAACCAATAACCATCGTCAACCCCAACATGATGCTGCTTCCGAGTGCTACTCCTAAATAACGGACACCCAAACCGTACATAAAACCGCCGATTCCCCAAAGCGCACCGAACAAAAAGGTCAATCCTAAAATTGATGAAGATTCATTCTGAATGATTTCCCAAAAATTGGGAATGGTAAGAAATGCAGCCAAAGGCGGAACAATAATCCACGAAAATACACCGCCAACCAACCAAAAAGTTTCCCATTGCCAACCTTTTACTTTTTTATAAGGCATATAAAAACTGCCCGAAGCAAAGCCTCCGAGAAAATGGAAAATCACTCCTAATAATGCATTCATAATTTATTCTAATTGATTGATGTTGAAAATTACCAAGATGAAACCGATTGCGCATCTTGTAGTGTCATGCTAAAATTTTCGATAAAATAAGAATTTTTGCAATGTCTCAAAAAGGTTATTTAAAACACTATCTTATTGACACTTACACAGATTTCATATTAATTTTAAACCTAAAATATTTCCTAAAACACAGAGTCAGATTCAGGAATTTGACTTATCATGTGTAAAATATTATGAAATTAAGTTGACCAAAAAGAAATTAAGGAAAAGTATTTTAACGCAATGTTCGCAAAGTTAATGTTTGAATGCTTTATTTTTTCTGTTCTCAATGGCGCTCCGCTCAGCAAATGACAACTGAAAACATATTAAAATTATTGTTTACAAAAAACCTTAGAAAAACGCTTTGGTTTGAGGAAATAAAAAAACCTGATGAATTAAAATCCATCAGGTCAAATTATTTAAAAACCATGTAATCATACTTGGTTCTTTTTACTTTTTACTTGTTTCTTTAAACCTACTTCAATTTATAAACCTCACTTCCCGCCAATAAAAAACATCCTAATCCGTAATCTTCAAAATCAGGAACTTTGTCAACCGCTAAAGGTTGTCCGTCTTTAGGCTCCTTTCCGGTTCCCTGAACCCAACCTAAAAATCCGTTGGGCTGAACTGAATCTTTTACCATTGCGTTCCATGCTTTTACTAAAACCGGTAAATAAGTATCTCTGTCAATTAAATTATTGTTCACTCCATAAGCCATTCCATATACAAAAAGTGCAGTTCCTGTCGTTTCTTTTCCGCCATAATTGGTTGGATCATGAAGACTTACATTCCAGAAACCATCTTCTCTCTGAATCGGAAGTAAGGCTGCCAACAAATCTTTATAATCCTTCAGATATTCCTGGTAATGAGGATCTGTTTTCGGAGTATCCTGCAGCGTTTTCGCTAATGCAGCCACTACCCAACCGTTTCCACGGCTCCAGTAACAATCTTCACCATTCGGTTCTTTGTAAGGCGGGACAAAACTTTTGTCTCTCCACCAGATTTTATCCTGTTGGTTATAAAGTCCGTTTCCACCATGCTTATATTTCGTATAAGCGTACATTTCGTAGTTTTTATCAAAATACTTCTGCTCACCTGTAATTCTTCCTAATTTCGTAAAAATCGGCATTGACATTTGTAAAGCATCAATCCACCACCAATCATCAACTTTTGAGGTTGCAATCATACTGTCCATCGCCGCTTTCACATTTTTGATTCTTTCAGGATTTTTTCTTCCGTCGATTTCATACAAATCAATGTAGGTCTGTCCACAAGCCTGATGATCGGCATTTCTGGTGTACGTTCCACGCTGTAAATCCCAATTATGATTGTTTGCCCATGACATTGCGTAATCGTAATATTCTTTTTTCGGATCTACCGAATACAAAGCCATCAAACCTTCATAGTAAACCGCTCTCGTCCAAAGATTACTTGGCCATACTTTTTTACCAACGATGTCTTTTTTGGTATCGGACCATTTGTTCATAAAATATTGGTTGGCTCTTCTCGAAACTTCCAAAACTTCTTTTTTGTTAGGAAGTTCAACCTTCGCAGTGGTATTTTTCTGTACTGAACAGGAGGTTATTCCTGCGATAATCAGTGCGAAAAAACCTGTTGTTAATAGCTTTTTCATAAGTATTATATATTTATTTTTCTTTATTATTTTCTTTAACGCTAAGTCCGCTAAGTTATATTTAACAAGACAATGCATATTTTCATTCGCAAAGGCGTTTGACTGCGTCGAATCTCCCGATTTCACTCAGCTAAGGTATATGCTATCATTTGCTGAACATAAACTGAAAGTTTACGAACGAAGTTCTGCCATTGCGAACGAAAACATTTGCTGATTCTTTTTTTTAATTCCTTGCGACATCACCGTTTAAAATCATGTGTTACTTTACGTATTTTCTAAGTTCACATTTCTCTAAATCTTTAATTCCTTTCGCTACCAATTCAGCATTTACAATTGCTCCTTCTTTGTTGGTATGCGTATGGTCTTTTGGGAAATAAGCATTTACTTTTTCAACGCCCATTTTCTCATATTTTTCGATAACCATTGTATTTAAATCTAAAAAATAAGCTCCGGTTTGCTGTGCCACTTCTTTTGCCCAAACTCCGTACTGATCCTTTTCTATTTTTCCCTTATCATTAAATTTATTCCTCGGAACAGGCGAAACAATAATCGGAACCGCTCCTTTTGATTTTGCTTCGTTTGCGTATTTTCTCATATAATGACCATATGTAAAAACCGTTTCGTTGACTTTTCGGATTGGATTAAAAATATCTTTTGACTCTTCGCCAATACCTTTAATTGTTCCTCTGGCTCTCAACGTATCCGCCAATTCGCCACCATCATTATGCCCAAACTGCATCAACACATAATCACCTTTTTTAATGGTTTTCATAATGGAATCCCAGCGACCTTCTGTTAAAAAAGTTCTGCTGCTTCGTCCACCTTTTGCGTGATTCTGGATTTCGATTTTATCTGTGTTTAAAAATAAATCCATAAAACTTCCCCACCCCCAAAGTGAATCAGCTCCTTTTCCTGAACCATTCTGCACAGTGGAATCTCCAATAATATATAAAACAGGTTTGTTTTGAATTTTCTGAAATGAAGCTGCAATCATTACCATTAAAGTGACAGCTGGAAGTAATAATTTTATTTTCATAGTTTATTTTTGAGATTTTACAGTTACAACATTCGGTTTCGGCATTTCCTTAATCGATTCATCCAAGTAGTAATCTGTATGTGGTGGCTGGTTGTACCCAACATTTTGCCACACAATACTCAATCGATACTGAGGATTGTGCATCAAAGTGTATAATCTGTGTTTTGTCGGAATCGTTGTACTAAAAATCCTCAATTCCTGATTGTCGGCCGTTCTGTACATCACCTCTTCACGCCAATCCCCGAATAAATCGGCAACTAAAGCAGGATTTTTCTTCGTTCCGTTATTCGATTCACACTGATAATTTTTAGCATCAAAAATGACATTTGATTTCTCCTTTTTCCAATCCCATTTTGAAACAACTGTTCCGTCTAAAATTTCGCTTAAAAAATCTCCGTCCCAGTAAATTCCCATATTGGCGGGCGGATTTTTCTCGCTTATTTTCTTGCCTTTGGTATTATATATTCCTTTAAGTCCGGCTCCGGCTGCCCAAGATTCCGAACCTTCATAACGGGGGTCAATATTCAAAGACAATCCTCTTCCCGGACCTTGAAATTTACCTTGTTTACTATAAACAGTAGATGGTAATTTCCATAAAACTTTTCCGGTCTTCCCGTCTCTGAAATGCGCTCCTGCATCATCAAATTTTTCCTGAATATCAAAAATCTCCAATCCGGGATTGGATGGGTCTAAATCTCCAACGTGCAAAGCATCTCCGTGACCGTAACCTGTACTGTTCAACACTTTTCCGTCATCATCAACGGTCATTGCACCGAAAACGATTTCGTCTTTTCCATCATTATCAACGTCCGCGATACTCAAATTATGATTTCCTTGCCCACGAAATTTTTTATTTTCTTCCGAACTTTCGGTATCAAAAAGCCATCGCAGACTCAGTTTTTTATTTTTATAATCCCAGGCTGCGATCGCAGTTCTTGTATAATATCCTCTCGACATAATCACACTCGGAGTTTTTCCGTCCAAGTAAGCAACAGCCCCTAAAAATCGGTCGACGCGGTTTCCTTTCGCATCGCCCCAAGTTTCGGTCATTTCTTCGTTGTTTGGGTTTAAACTTCCTGCAAATCGTGGAACTACATAATTAACGGTGTGAATTTCAGCACCGGTTTGTCCGTCAAAAACTGTCAAATATTCCGGTCCGGAAAGAATCATTCCGTTTTCGTTGACGTAATTTTTGTTTGGGTCTCCAATGAATTTTCCTTTTCCGTCTTTGCTTCCGTCGGCGGTTTTCATTACGATTTCCGCTTTTCCGTCTTGGTCTAAATCATAGACTAAAAATTGTGTGTAATGTGCTCCTTCCCTGATATTTTTGCCTAAATTAATTTCCCAGAGAAACTTACCATCCAGTTCATAAGCCTGAATAATTGGCGGGTCTGTTTCTCCTTTCTGACTATTGTCCTTTGACCTTCCGGTTTGATGAAGAATGATTTCGTATTCTCCATCACCATCCAAATCAGCAATTGAAGCGTCATTTGGAGTGTAACCTTGCGGCGTTTTCAAAGGAATTGAAAAATAAGGTTTTTGATTTGCCGTATATTTTGCAAAATCCTGGTCAACGTCCTGATGTTGTGTATTTGATTTTACAAAATAAGTATAGCTTTTCCTTTTGTCAGCGGTTTTATCTAAAAAATTTGTTTCGTTGAGCAAAGGTTTTTCATTCAGTTTTTTCGTCTGATTATTTTCTGTACGATACACATCGAAATGGGTATTCTGAGCTTCTGTTCCCAGCAATCGCCAACTTACAAAAACTCCTGAATCTGCCGGAATGGCAACAATTCCTCTTTTCAGGTATTCCATTTGTCTTTGGGCAAAGAATGTTTGCGAAAGAAATAATGCGGATGTAATGAATATGTATTTGATTTTCATAATTATACCTTTTTTCACTTTTTTCTATAAAAAAAGAAGAAGTAACAGGTCGCTCCTCCGGAGCTTGTTTTTATGGTCTTCATTTTTCTACTAACAGTAAATCCCGATGGGATTTCAAGACGTTCCACTAAGAACGGACTGTTAATAGAAAATAATCATTCAATGAATTAAAGCTCTAGAAGAGCGACCTGTTAATTGTATTTCGATTTTTTATCACTTTACCTTTTACCTAAAGCCAGATTTTAACCGTAGCCTTTCGAAATAAACTTCCTATTCTTCGATTTTTTTTGCATTGAATTTATCTCTATTGTTTTATTTTTACTTTGAATCGATGAATCTCGTTCCTCGATTTTTCGCAGCCCGACTTGAACGGAAATCCTTTTTTGCTATGACTTTAATTTCTATCTAAAGCAAAATCGTCGTGCAAAAAAGATTGACTTCGTCGAACCACTTCGTTAGGTTTGGGAGTGGAAGGCGGATTAAGCTGCCCAAATAATACCAATCACTAAATTTTAATCGATTGCACAAAATTGTTTATTTTTGAGAAACTTGCTTCAATAACCATTTAACCCATTCTTCAGTTCCCTGGTAATTGGTAAAATCTGCGGGTAATTTTTTGCCGTCGATATATTCGTTATAACACCACGGGTCGCCCAATGCGAAAACAGTTCCTTTACCTAATTTTGCAATGGCTGCGATGTTTTTACCTTCCGCCGACAACAATTCTTTTGCCGGACTTTTTACAGAAATTGTCGCCACTTCTTTCATGTATAATTTTTGCTCAGAGAAAATCTCATTTCCAGTCGGAACCATAACTTTTCCTTGTTCAAATTCTCTTTTCTGAACTCTGTTATAACTATCTTCATTGAAATGAATGCCGAATTTTTCTGCTAGATGATTGAGATGTTCAAATTCTGAATTTCCCTTATCGTTGCTCATTAACACTAAAACACCACCTTTTTCAACCCATTTTACTAAATTTTTAATAGATTTTGCGTCAATCAAATTGGCTTTTCCACCGTACGCTTCTTTGTCGATATCGGCATCTACAATGATGTAAATATTGGCATTTTTTAAATCATTTTTTGAAGGAGCTGTTGTTAATGTACTGATTTCCGCACCCTGCTTTTGGAAGATTTCGCCCAACAAAGAAAATCCTCCATTGGTTGTATCATTCCAAGTATAATGAGAGGATTCCAAAACTTTGGTTTCTTTATTTTCTCTTTTTTCGTTGTTGAAAAAGTTGTCTAAAACAACTTTCGGTTTGTTCTGAGCACTGGAAAATCCGAATGCGAGAAGACTTCCTAATGCAAATGTTTTTACGATATTTTTATTCATAAATCTTTATTTTTATTTCTAAAAGGCTTCGACAAGTTCAGCCTGACAACGCTAAATATAACGTTTATTATTAGAGATGTCACACTGAGCTTGTCGAAGTATCTCTATTTATTAATTCCTTCTTTTAAAATTATTTTGAGAAATATACAGGAATTAATTGAATTTCACCATCCAATCCTGAAGGTTGCACTTTCCAATTGGATGCATCAAAAGGCTTATAGTTAATATTCACAAAGTTAATTTCGTGGTAATTTCGCCATTCGATTTTATTTTGATCCATATATCGGATTCGGTTTGCCATCAAATTTGAAACCTCAATTTGTATTGTGTTTTTACCTTTCTTTAAATATTTCCCAACGTTAATTTCAAATGGATTGCTCCAGACAATTCCGGCTTCCTGTCCGTTGACAATCACTTTTGCACTTTCATAGAGCTTATCAAATTTCAAAAGATAATCATCTGCTTTACTTTTCTTTACATTTAAAGTTGTCGTGTAAACTCCAGTTCCTGAGAAACTTTGGGTTGAAGCGTCTTCTGTGAAGTTTGTCCAGGGCTGAAGTTTCGTTATCGTTCTGGATTTCGGAAGTTCAGGACCGCCTTCTTTGAAAGCTAGTTGCCAATTTTGGTTTAAAATAATTGGAGCTTCTGTTTTTTCAACATATTTCCATTTTGGAATCGATGAATCTGTATTTTCTGAAGCTTTTATAATTAAAGATTCTCCTGATTTTAATTGAATCCTAACTGAATTATTCTGAATTTCAGAAATTCCAAAATCTCCATTTTCAGGATTCATTGAAACAACTTGTTTTCCTACAAAATTGAACGGAATATTTTGATTGATTTCTTTCGAAGTATGATTGACAATGTAATAAAATTTCCCGCCATCGAATTGTCTTCTGACAAACTTCAATCCAGTATCGGTTAATTTTTCTCTTTCAATTTTTAAATATTCTAAACCCTTTTTGACATCAGAACTTAATATGATTTTTCCTTTTCCGAAAGTTGCCAATTTTAAATTCCCATTTTCCTGAAAAGGAATTGATTTCCATAAAGCCTGTAAATCCGATTTTCTTTTTTCGGACTCAAAAAATCCTGGAATATTTTTCGGCTCATTTTGAAATATGATGGATGCGCCGTTTTGAGCTAAATTTAAAATGCTTTTTAAGGTTGATTCAGGTAAATAATCAAGCTGAGGAATGATGAGAACTTTGTAAGAACCTCCTTCTTTTGAAACCTGAATATTTTGATCATCCAATTTTGCCTCGCCAATCATTTTGTCAGAAACCATATCCAAAGAATATCCGGATTTGCCTAATTTATCGAGGTTTTTATAGAATTCTGTCGGCTGTAACCACTTTTCAATATTGTGAATTTTAAACGCTACATCTTTTCCTTTCGGATTTGCCCATTGGTCATATATTGGCCAGTACATCAACAGTTCATTATCCGATTTTCCGCTTTGTAAAACACTTTGCGTTCTCGCAACGTAAGAATTTAATCCCGTTAAATGTGACCACAAACTGTTTTCAGGAACAAAATTGGTCGATGCATAAAAAAGCCAACCCGGGAATTTCACATCCGCGGGAGTGTAAGTCGTTCCGTGATAGAAAACGTGATTGATTCCTGATAAAAACACCTGCTCAACTTCCGGTTTTGCCTGTGACCACGAGGTTTTAAAATGTTCTGTCAACCAAGTAAAAGTTTCGTTTGAAATCACTTTTTTTCCCATCACATTTGCTGCCGAAGAAGAAAATTTTAACATATTAATATCCGGAACATCCGCTTTCTGAATGTCTGCGCTATCTCTTTTCAAACCAATAACATCAAACGGTGTACTTCCGAAAGTTTCAGATTCGGGAATATCTACAGCAGCATATAAGTCAAGCAAATTTCCCGGTGAACCGTGTGCCTGATTGGTATTTTTTGAGTTTTTGAAATGCGCCCAATCCGAGAAATCTTTAGTAAAACGATTTAAAATCAGTTCGCTCATCGTTTCTCTGTAATCGGATTTTATTTTTCCGGCGAGTTCAGTTTCCTCATTTCCGACCAAATATTTGATATATAGACTTAAGTCATAACCGCGTCTTTTCTTAAACTCTTCTTTAAAATCAGCAGTCCAGTCGGCATTATAAACTTCATAACTGTCATTGAAAAAAGAACGAACCCCATAATTTGAATTACCGAAAGCCTTATCGAAAGTTTTCAGATAATCCTTTGTAGCAGTTGGCGAAAAATGATCTAAAGTGTACCCTTCACCACCCGGAGCGGCGCGTTTTACTTTTTGTAAAGTTTTACCCACAAAAACAGTATAAATTATCCATTTTCCTGAAGTCGGTTTCCAGTTTAAAGTTCCGTCAGCACTGATTTTATCCGTTAAAACTATTGCTTCATTTTTCTCATTGTAAGCAGTGACAATGTCGAGTTTTACTGTTTTTAAATTCTTCTGTTTCTCATCTTTAAGAACAATTTTTTCTGAAAACTTTTCATTAGGGAGAATTTCGTAAGTCTGAACAATCATTTTTGTTGCAGCATCCTGCTCGTCAACCTGCGGACCACCAATAGGCCAACCTGTTCCGACAGACATATCAACGCCCATATTCAGGCTTTTTGCTTTAATGGTCGTAAACTGAAGCATTTTCATCCACTCCGGAGAGAGATAATTGATGTATGTATTTTCAAAACTTTTTGCACCATAAATCGGGACGATTTCTACCCCACCAAATCCCGATTTTGAAAGTGTTGTGAGTTGTTTGTCTAAACCTTTTTCGTCAACGGCACTTCCCATCCACCACCAACGTGTCCAAGGTTTTGCGGTCTCGGTAACTGTTGGCCAAGGATTTTGTGCAGAGAGATTTCCGAAGGCAAAACAGAGAACGCTTAGTTTTATGATATTTTTGATATTCATTTTTTACTTTTTATTTGACCACAATTTTCACAAAAGTCTTTAAACACATTAATTATTTGGAGTTTTGTGATTTGGCTTTTGATAGAGCACATTAGTTTTAAAATTCAAAGATTTTTTGTTTATTTCAATAAGAAAATTATGATTTTAAGACCCTTCTTAATGATTGTATTCCAAATCATTTTATGAGTTTTAAGATTGAACTCCTACGGAGTTCTTTTGTTTGTATCATATATTTGTTCTACACAGATTTCGCTCCTACGGAGCAAGTTATATTTAAACATTAATTTCCATCAGGTTTTAAAGATTCCATAAAAACAGATTCCGGCCAATGAAATTTTTCTACATCATCAGGTTTTTGGGGGTTAAAATTTTTATAATTTTTTGAAATATATTTCTTTAAAGGTAAGTTTTGGTCAACGATAGATTTTACAACACATTGCGCCAATTCATAAGCTCCATAAGGGTTAAAATGCGTATCGTCTGCCAAAGCATTCGGTTGATTGGGGTAAGCATTTGCAGAGTAATGAACAAATGCTTTCTTTGCATTTTCAGGTCCCATGGCTTCAAATAATGTTTTGCTTAATGCATTCAAATCAATTAAATCTACTTTTTCTTCTTTGGCAATTTCTCTCATTGCATCTGGAAAATCATCTAAAGTATTGACGATTTTATTATTTTCATCAAAAACTCTGCGGTTCATTGAGGTGACCAAAACCGGAATTGCTCCCAATTCTTTGGCCTTTAAAATCCATTCTTTTAATCTTTTTCTGTAACCCGATTTCGTACTGTTTCCCGCTTTTTGGTCGTTGTGCCCGAATTGGATAAAAAGATAATCTCCGGATTTTATTTTATTCCATATTTTATCGATTCGGTGGCGGTCTTCAAAGGCTTTCAAAGTTTCTCCACTTTCTGCATAATTCGCAATGACAACTTCATTCGTAACAAAAAAATACGGCAACATCTGTCCCCAAGAAGCCCACGGTTCGTATTGCGCATCGACAACTGTGGAATCACCCGTCAGGTAAATCGTCTTCGCTGTTTTGTTGGCCTGAATGATTACCGAACAAACTTTCGGCGCTTTATCATTAAATTCAATCGTCAAAAGATTATCCCAGTGCAGGTATTTTGTTTCTCTTGGTTTTAATTTTACAATACCGATTTGAGTTCCATCCTGCTTTCGGATAATGCTGTCTTTTACGTGAACTGTGATTTGTTTTTCGACAATTTCGCCTTGTTTTGTTTTGATATCATTCAACATCAATCGACGGTTTTCTACCCGAACTGTCGTTTCCGAAGTTCCTTTTGTATCGCCTAAATTCAGTTTAATATCGTAATTTCCTTCAGGAATTGCCACCGAAAAATAGAAAGGTTTTTCGCTTGTGATGAAATCTCCTGTCAAAGCATTTCCATCGTTGTCAATCGATTTTAATCCTGAAATATCCATAAATCCGTAACCGATTTTCTTGTCAAATTTTGAAGTTGAATTAATCGGAATGAAACCTTTTTCAACTCTTTCTCCGCCAAAATCAAATTTGAAAGTAGTTTGTTGAGAAAATATCAACGTACAAATAAAAAGCATTAAAAATCCTACTTTATTTTTCATAATTTAATCCGTTAAAATATTTTCTTTTGGCATTGTAAACTGTTTATTTTCATCGCCCAAATCCGGTAATCCGAAATAGAAATATAATGTTCTTTTAAAAGTTCCGTTCAGGTGATTTGGCTCGCTTTCTAATCCTAAAGATTCGGTTTTATCGTTAATGTTAAATGCCAAAACAGTTCCCAATGGCGGAATTGCGTCTAAAAATGAAATATTTCCGCTTGGCAGTTTCGGATACCCTTCAGCTCCGTAAATTCCGTAAAAATCAAAAAGCCTGACAAACATTTTTTCTTCTTTTGTTCCGACTGTTATTTTTCCTTCTGCAGTATCGAGTTGCATCCAGGAAACATCATCAAAATAGCCTTTAAACTCAGGATAAATCCAAGGCGACTGCCCTGTTCTTGTGGAGTTTTTTAAATTTTGCCAAACATTATAAGTCTGTCCTTGCAAACGGTTTTTCCAAACGTGATAAGGCCCTTTCCCGAGCCATTTTGCATTGATGACATAATTCTCAGGATAATCGAAACTTACGCCTGCAAATTGATAATCTCCAGAAAGCGAATATTCATAATTCAGTTCTAAAATCCCATTGGATTTGAGCTTCCAAATAATTTTATTTCCGTTTTTGAAAGTAGCTTCTATGTTTTGATTTTGTCCTTGTGCAAAAGATTTAATTGATGATAATTCCATTTTTCCGTTTACGAAAACTGGTCCGTTTCGGAATGTCATTTTCTTACTTTTTTTATCGACAATGACGGATTTTAATAAGCCGTCTTTTTTACCAATTGAAAATTCTTTTTCGTCTGTTTTTAAAATAAATAAAGAATCATTTTCAATAACCGAAACCGTATTTTCTTTGATTAAAGATTTTGAAAACTGTTTTGAAATTTCATCATTAGATTTTAATTTCCAAGACCAGGTGTAGATTTCTTTGCCGAAAGAATCGGTTGCAGTAAGTAATAAACCTTCACTTTCTTTCCAGTTTGGAGGAAGATTGAGATTAATATTTCCTTTTTCAGTCGGTTTAATATTTGGAGATTCTGCTTTTCCTTTTTGAATTATTTCAAATCCCGATTCTGACGAAAATGGTGTTTTGAACTTGACCAATTTCCAATCAAATCTACATTCATTAATATTGGTAAAATGATACCGGTTTTCAACAGGAATTGTTCCATTAAAATCATCCGGCAACGTTTTCAAATCTATTTTTACCGGACTGTAAATTTCACGAATCGCATAAAAACTGCCCTCTTTCTCACGATGCGGACCCACCACTCCATCCGGAGCGTTGATTGCGTTGACGTCAATTTGATTATTAAAATCGGTTCGTACCAAACCTTCGTCAGCAAACGCCCAGAGAAAACCGCCCGCACCTTTTTTGGAATTCCAGTGCAGTTCCCAATAATCGGCTAAAGAAGTTCCGCCACCGCCGTCATCCTGAGCGTGCAAAAATTCGGTCGGTATATAGATATTTTCACCTTCGAGGATTTTTTTTGTACTGTAATAATCTTCGTAATGATTGCAGTCGATTCCGTTGAAAGCATTTCCTGGCTTATGATGTGCGTGAATGACGGGACGGTTTGACAAATCGAATTTTGCAAATTCGGCATCCAAATCAAAATTATGTCCGCCTTCGTTTCCGTTGCTCCAGAAAATAATCGAAGGATGATTTGCATCTCTTGTAACCATTTCTTTCACGAGCTTTTTTCCTAATTCTGTGCTGTATTTTTTTTGCCAACCCGCCAGTTCATCCAAAACGTATAAACCAAGCGAATCGCAAATTTTCAAAAACGATTTGTTGGGTGGATAATGCGAACAACGAACAGCATTCATATTCATTTCTTTGATGAGCTGAACATCCATTAAATCGATATTTTCCGTAACTGCTCTACCCGTTTCAGGCCACCAGACGTGACGGTTAATCCCTTTCATTTTAATTTTTGTTCCGTTGACGAAAATTCCGTCGCCTTTGCGGATTTCAATCGTTCGGAAACCAAATTTTTCTTCAGTTTGGAAGATGCTTTTTTTGTTTTTATTTACGCTAAATCTTGCTTTGTACAAATTCGGCGTTTCTGCCGTCCAAAGTTTTGGATTTTGTATTGAAAATTGAATCTGTTTTAAAGTATCACCTTTTCCAATTTTAATCTGAGATTCTCCAACTAAGTTATTTTTAGCATCAAATAATTCAACCTTTAGATTATTAGCCGAATTAATTTCTTTTAAACTAATATTCGAACGGAAAGTTCCGTCTGCTTTAGCATCAATTGCCGTTGATGAAATGTGTTCTTTTGAATTGGCTTCCAGATAAACAGGACGGAAAATTCCGCCTAAAATCCAGTAATCGGCAAGTCGTTCTGCATTGTTGACCGATTTATCTGCCGACATTTTGGAAACTTTTACTTCAAGAATATTTTCTTTTCCAAAGATTAATTTATCCGAAATATCATATTTAAATTCATAAAAAGCACCCTGATGAATTTCGCCGGCCAATTTTCCATTAACTTTCACTTCGGTGTCGGTCATTGAACCTTCGAAAACAATGTTGATGGTTTTTCCTTTCCAGGAATTGGGAACGGTGAATTTGTGTTTGTATAATCCAGTTTCGTCGTGAAATTTGAAATTTCTTCCGTAAGTCACATAGTCCCGACCATAATTGTACGAGCCAAAACCCTGCTGTTCCCATTGGGAAGGCACATTTATTTTACTCCAACTTCCTGATCTGCGTCCAGAATTTATCCAAAAATCCCATTCTTTGGTGTGCTCAGCATCTTTCCCGCTCAGGAATTGAATTTCCGAAGATTGAGAATGCAGGAATTGCGAACACAAGCATAAGAACACGGATATTTTGGAGAAAAAACTCATTTTGCAGTAATATCAGAATCGTCTTTTTTGTCGTAAGATTGGCTTAGAGAAGCAACTTGCTCCACTTTAAGATTTTTTTGTTTTAAATTTTGAATGTTTTTCAAATTTTCCATTTCAGGCTTTAATGCTTTGATTTTAAAATTCTCGAACGTAAAATCTTTTAAATCAAACAAATCTGATTTTTCAATGGAAAACGCCGTTTCGCAACTTAAATCGATGTTTTTAACTGTAATATTATTCGCCAAACCTTTTCTCGGTCTTGCTTCACCTTTTAAATCAAAAAACTGATTCCATCCTTTTACATAAATAAAGGTTTTTACGTTTCCTTTAATATTGTCAACAGTAAGATATTCGTAATGTTGAGGCGTATCGGGACGCATTTTTAAGTGTAGCAATCTTGATGCATCTTTCACGGTAGAATTTCTTAAAATTACATTGTAATTGTGAATCGATTCACTTCCACAAGTCAAAACCGAGTGGCAAAATCCGAAATTGTTGTCTTCAATCAAAATATTTCTGTTTTCTCCGTTGTTTGGATCAACATCGGCTTTCGGACCTTTCCCCCCTTTTAATGCAATTGCATCGTCATTTACCGACATATAACAATTTTTAATAAGAAAATTCGTGCAGGCATCGATATCTACGGCATCTGTACTTGGTGCTTTTACTGGTTCTTTCGGGGCTACAATTGTCAGATTTAACAATTTAACAAAATGAGATTTGTAATAATGTGTGCTCCAGAACGGCGAATTTTTGACGGTAATTCCTTCAATCTGAATATTTTTTGAGTTTGAAACATAGATAATTCTCGGTCTCATTTCATCCATATTGGTGCATTTAGGATTCCATTCGCGTCTTTTCCAGAATGATTTCCAGAAACGAAGTCCGTTTCCGTCGAGTGTACCTTTTCCTGAAATCGTGAAACCGTCCAATCCGTCTGCATTAATTAAAGCCGGAAAATATTTTACGGTTTGACCTTCCATTCTGGTTGTCATTACCGGAAAATCGTTGATATCATCGCTTCCTTTTAATTTTGCTCCATTTTCTAAATATAGATGCGTTCCCTGTTTAAAGAAAACTGAACTGATTAGGAAAGTTCCTTTTGGTACGATGACAACTCCGCCTCCATTTTTCGCAGCTAAATCGATAATCTCCTGAAGCTTTTTGGTCTGAAGAACCGTACTGTCATTCTTTATCCCATTTTCAGTAATGATGTATTTTTTTCCTAATTTACTGATGTCGGTTGGTTTGTTTTCTTTGAACCATTTCGGAATGGCTGTTCCGTCCGGGAATTTATCCTGGCTTTTTAATTCCGAAAAAGAAAAGAACAATGAAAAAGCTAAGAAAAGCTTTGATATATTTTGAAATGTCATAATCGATTTTGTATAGCTAATAAACGAAAATAAAAATAGAGTTTTTGGCAATTTGAAGCATCCTGCTCTTTCATGTTGGGAATTTTAAACTAAAAAAAACAATTTAAAATATAAATCCCTTCAAATAGCTTTGAAAGGATTTATTAATATAATATGAATGAAATTTAAGTAGATTATTCAAAAATTATTTTAAAATTACTGTTCAGAGCTTCACCGGAAACATTCAGGATGTAGTTACCAGGTATTTTTGTGTTGGCGATATTCAGCTTGAAAATACCATTTCCATCAGCATTGATTTTTTCTTTCATCATAATTTTCCCGCTCATATCGAGTACTGTAGCGGTAAGATCTGATCTTTTATAATCCGGTAGTTTGATGAAAAGCTGGTCTTTAACGGGATTCGGATATACTGTTCCCGCATTTTTACTGATGCTGAATTCTGCATTTCCTAAGACTGCCTGATTGTATAAAGCATTTATTTCCGTAGAAGTTAGAGCATAGTTATACATTTTAAGCTCGTCAAAAGCACCTTTATACGGAGCGGAAGCATTAGCGGTTGATAAAAATTCCAGCTCGCCGATATTTCCGAGCACTAAATCACTTGGTTCACCGATGCCTGTAACCGCAGTTTCGTCTCCTTCACTGCTAAGAACGCCGTTTGTATAAATTCTCATTTTATGCGCAGCAATATCTCTCTGGATCACCACGTGAACCCAATTGCCTGTAAAATAATTGGCGATCGGTGAAGTGATTTCTTTTTTCGTAATGTCATCATCAATCGCATATCTAAGCTGACCGCCTTTAATTTCTATATTAAAACGTTTTCCTGTTGCACCTGTCGTCGTATTTTTAGTAAATGATCCTTTACACAACACATAAAGACTCGTGGAAGACGACGACGGAATCATGGTTGTCGGTGCTTTCATCCAGAAAGAAACCGTAAAAGAGTTATTATTGAATAAAATCTGTTCCTGATGCGGAATACTTGCGATATACATATTATTTGATGCTGTTGCAAAATCCAGTGCATTATTTTCTTTACCCGGTATTCTTACACTGCTGTTATCAAAGGCAGTATCTAAAACTCCGTGATTGGCAAATGAGCTTATATCTGCGATCTGTGCTCCTGTAGCTGGTGCTTCTGAGAATGGCCAGTTCCCAACAAGAATTGGAGTGAGTGCACGGAATTTCCAAACATCTCCTGTAGTTGTACCAAGATTATTTACCGCATCAATTCTCCAATAATAATCTGTTGATGTGTTTAAATTGTTAAGTTGATATGAAGGTGTCGCACTGTAAGTCACTGTTCCAACATTAACTAAATTCTGAGGATCTGTTCCTAAATAGACAGAATATGTGGTTGTGTTTGTACTTCCTGACCATTTTAACGATAAATTACCGTTTGTAAGCTCTACCTGATTATTCATATTTGCAGGAACAGGATTTGTTGCTTTTGTAGGCGCAGACGGAATTGGCGGAGTAGTAATTGAAGCATTTGAAGTATAAACAGATGACTCTGTAGCATTTATAGCTTTTACCCTGTAATAATATTGGGTATTGGGCGTTAATCCCGAATCGTTATAACTTGTTGTATCAGCCTGAAGTGTTGCAATTACGGTAAAATTTGTTCCATCACCTGAACGTTCAACGATATAGTTGGTTTCATTATTTGCATTATCCAACCAATTCACTGTTAAAGAACTTAAAGGGGGAACCGGAGTGGAAACGGCATTGGTAAAATTCAGATTGGTTGGCGGGATGATAAAAGCAGGAGGTGTGCTGTTTGGCAAACTGTTGATGTAAACCTCGATATTCAGATACTGAGCATGAGCTGTACTCACTGCCAAAGCATCAAAAACATTTGGATTCAATCCATTTGCAGTTTCCCATGCATCGGGCATACCATCATTATCTGTATCCAGCGGAGCCGGAGCGCCATAAATATGTCCTGCTCCGCCATTGGTAAACCCAAACTGAGTTGTAAGATCACTTTGTATATATACATAAGTTGCTGTTGTTCCTTTAGACATCAGATCTGAAACCATCAACTGATCTACCTGATCACGCTTTGGGAAAGAAGCTCCTACTTTTGCAACAATATTATCGAACGCAGCCTGAGCGGTTAACACAGGATTTTTCATCGGATAATCATAAGCTGTTGACTGTATTGCTGTTAAATCTCCTACAGGATAACCTGTTAAATCCTGAGGAACTAAAGCTCCGTCTAAGATTCCGTTTTTATTATTATCAAAATAATTTCCTTCGCCGTATAAATTGAAATTAGCATTTCCTACACTGAACGGTGTAGAAACTGTACTGCTTGTATTGGGACCTCCAATAAAATAATTGTTGATGATATTAGCATATGATGCACCCGCCGAATCTCCACCCATAATGTATGCTTCACCGGATTGCGTGTGTCCATAAGTATTTCCGTAATTTCCCCAGTTGTATACGACGTTGTTTACAAATTCGTTAATTCCTTTTATTTTATTATTTCTGGTTTTATTGCATATATATAAATTTCCGATCAGACTGACTTTTCCGCCTGTAGGAGGCTGAATTAGTCCACCTGCTGAATGATTATGACGATGCAATCCCTGTCCGATAATAGAATTCTGAATGGTGATATTATCCGGGCTTGTTCCGTTATTGTCCCAATTAATAGAAAATACCTCATCCGTACCCCAACTGAAAGTCATGTGATCTAGAATGATGTTTGCGCCGTTTGCAATTCCGGAAGCATCCTGATTCTGAGAAGTTCCACCATAACGAAGACGAAGAAATCTTGCGATCGTGTTGTTGGCTCCAGAAAAAGATACTCTTGGTCCTAAAAACAAAACACCTTCTCCGGGAGCGGTTTGTCCTGCAATGGTTGTATTGCTTGATACCGCTACTACGGATTGTAAATTGATAATTCCTCCGACTTTAAAAATAACAAATCTGCCCGGTTGGCTTACTGCGTCACGAAATGAACCGGGACCGCTGTCATTTAAATTCGTAACCAAATAAATTTGTGGATTCGCAGCCCCTCTTGCTCCTGTTGTAAATCTTCCGAAACCCGTAGCTTCAGGAAAAGCGAGCGTCTGAGCGTGTAATTCTGCAGTGGAAAATACTAATCCACAAAACAGCAAAGATTTGAGAACTTTACCAGATAGTAGTGATTTTTTCATAATATTAATTTTGTGTTAACTAATCTAACAACAAACGTAAAGTGCAGCATCCTGCCCCATCCTGTCTACACATTAGAGATCAACATATTACAACAAAAACACAGGTAAAAAGGTGATTTATCGACCTATTGAATAATTCAGAAGATAAAAATTAGGGTACAATTTCTTACGAAGAAGCCTTTGTAAATAAAAATTTAAGCAAAAAAAATCTCACAATAAATGCAAGAAATCATTAAAATAAGAAATTTAGCTAAATTTATTTATCGAATGTCACTTTAAAAAGCTTTTTGAGAATTAAGAATAAAACAATACAATACTTATTATTTATAAAAAACATATTCCATTATATATACTTTCAGACAACATTATTATCTATAAAAACCACCTTCTTAATATATTTTAAAAGTGAAAAATATTTTATTCTAATATACCTCATGACCCATTTTTTATTTTAGCTAAATGGTTACAAATAGTGTACCACTGTTTTTATCTCATCCTGGGATTTGAAGTTTAAGCCAACTTAAAATAGCGTTGTCAATTCATAAATCATTGATAAAAGATTAAATATTAATTAGTTTTAACTGTTTGCGTAGGGCTATAGCCAAAATATTTTTTGAATGCATATGAAAAATGCGACAGATCTTCAAACCCAAGATCAATAAAAATATCGGATGCTAATTTTTCTTTTTCTTTGATCAAAAAGTGAGCTTCATCCAGTCGTTTTTGAAGAATCCATTTGTGGGGTGAAGTGTGAAATGTTTTTTCAAAATCTCTTTTAAAAGTTGCCAAACTTCTTCCTGTAAGATATGCGAAACGTTCAAGATGAACATTGTAACGATAATTTTGAATCATAAAAGACTCCAAATCAATTTTATACGGCTCAGAAAAATTAAAAAGAATATTTTTGAGTTCCGGTTGAGACTGCAACAAAATAAGTATGAGTTCTTTTATTTTCAGATCGAAAAGAAGTTTATTATTAAAACTGTCACTTTGAATGATACTTTTTAAAGAAATAAAAAAACTCTCAATCAGTTCATTAATTGTAATGGAAACAAGCGGTTTCGTCTCTTCAAAAAGTTCGGACGTGAAGTTGTATTCTTTTGCAGCATTTCTAAGATTTTCTTCGCTCAGATAAATATTCATGCTCTCAAAAACTCCATTTTGGGGTGGATATTTTACAAATTTCACGAGCTGGTTTTTACGGATCAGGTTCAGATGCCCTTCTTCAGCAAGATATGTTTTTTTACCATCTGCCAATGCAAAACTTCCCGACAACTGATACGAAATTGTATGTTGAGGAACAAAATTTTCACCTTTCCTGCTGATTTCGTGATAACAGGTATACAGAATGTCTGATTTTTCGCTCATGATTTTAATAATAAACGATAAAACGCTATCGTTGAGATAACGCTTTATCAAATTTACACATTATTACTTTAGAATAGCTTTTGTTTCTAAATAAGGCATTAATCCGTATTCACCGTATTCCCGACCAACTCCCGATTGTTTAAAACCACCAAACGGAACCATCGGATCATGACGGAATCCGTTGATGCAAATTCTTCCTGCATCTATTTTTGAAGCTACCTTTTCTGCTCTTTCAGGATCTGCCGAACTGATATAAGCTGCCAAACCATAGGGAGTATCATTGGCAATTTTTATCGCATCTTCTTCATCTTTGTAAGGAATAATACATAGAACAGGGCCGAAAATTTCTTCCTGAGCAATTCTCATTTCGTTTTTTACATTGGTAAAAATAGTTGCTTGCACAAAATTTCCAGCTTCTAGTCCTTTTGGTTTTCCCAGACCGCCAGTTAATATGTTTGCGCCTTCATCAATTCCTATTTTAATATAATTCTGAACCCTTTCAAATTGTTTTACGCTCACCATAGGTCCGATGTTGGTTTCTTCATGATCCGGTAAACCTACAATGATTTTTTCGGCTACAGATTTTGCAATTACATTCACCTCATCAAGTTTATTCTGAGGAACTAAAAGTCTGGTCGGAGCAATACAGGCTTGTCCGCTATTCATGTAGGCTCCATAAATTGCCATCGGAATTACCTGATGCAGATCTGCATCATCCAGAATAATATTTGGAGATTTCCCACCCAGTTCTAAGGTGACACGCTTCATAGTATCGACTGCATTTTTAGCAATTAATTTTCCTACAGCCGTTGATCCGGTAAAAGAAATTTTAGTAATATCGGGATTGTTAGTTAATTCTGTTCCTACAACATTTCCGAGCCCGGTCACAAAATTCACGACTCCTTCTGGTAAACCTGCATTGTGAAATGCATCCATCAGAACCTGTGTTTGCAAACTGCTCATTTCGCTTGGTTTTATGACAACAGTACATCCTGCTGCAATTGCCGTCGCTACTTTGCTTGTTATGGAACTGTTGCTTGCATTCCAAGGAGTAATAATGGCAACTACACCAACCGGTTGTAATTTTATAGTTGAAGAATTGATATTTCTTGTAAATTCAAAAATCTGAAGAACATCAATCATGCTGTCGAACCAACTTTCGGTGTGTTGATTACTCATTGTTACAAACTGTCTAGTTCCACCGTATTCTTCAATCATAACTTCAATAAGTTCCTCCTTTTTCTCATTCACCGCTTCTTTCAGTTTTTCAAGATAATGAATGCGTTCAGAAATAGTGGTTTTTGAGAATGTTTTGAAAGCTTCTTTTGCTGCAGCAACCGCTTTTTGGGTATCAACTTCATCAGCGAGCGTTACTTCACCAATTTTTTGATTATTGGAAGGATTAATGAGATCGAAAATTTCCGTTCCTTGTGGTGTTACAAATTCACCATTAATGTAAATTTTATTTACCTTTTTCATTTTATTTAATTTTAATAAAACAAAGGTAAAGCAGGCACAATTCTTTCACTTTGTAAAAAAGCTCAATCTCCTTTGTAAAAGAGCTCAGATATAAGTACAATATCGGCTAAAGAAAATATTATAGTTGGTAAGTTTTAAACTCAATAAAAATTTATTAAAACAAAAAGTTATTCCGAGGTTGCCGATAAAATCAGTTTCCTCAGAATAACTTTTATCATTAAATAAGATTAAATCCTGCGATTATGATCTGTTATTTTACTGCTGCTTTTGTTTTTTCAGATTCCATTAAATGATGCTCAAGAGCAGGAATCGTTTTTTGTGCAAAAGATTTTAATGAAATTTCAGTTCCATCCGCAGCTTGTTTTTTGAAATCTGCAATCGTCGTTTTATGATCGTTGACCATCATATCGGTATATTTACGATCAAAATCAGCTCCTTTTTTGGCTTTCAGATCATCATATGCTTTCTGCTTTTCTGCATCTAAACCTGTTGGTAACTGATAACTTACTTTCGCAGCCCAGCTTTTAAGCTCGTCATTAGCTTTTGTATGATCTTTTACCATCATTTCGCCAAAAGTTTTTACTTTTTCGTTTGTTGAATTTGTAGCGGCAAGCTGTCCTGCCATTACTTCCATCATACCTCCTTTGGCAGCTGCATCTGCAAATTTTTTGTCCTGATCACTTAGTGTTGACTGTGTTTCTGTCCTATTAGAAACCGAAGTAGAATCATTTGTCATCATTCCTGTATCTGCAGGTGTGGTCATAGAAGAGCTGTCTGTTGTTGAATCAACGTTGGTTGTGTCGGTTTTTTTGCAAGCAACAATGGCTGCAAACGCCAGAATGCTTAAGATTGAATTTTTCATATTATTATTTAAAATGGTTTTGGTGAAATGCAAATTTTGCATTATCGTAGCAGTAACAATTTATCTGCCAAATCGTTAGAAAAAAATTACAATCGTATAAGATGTGGTACAATTTTACAGAAATATCGGGAAGCGGCTATTTTTCTTCAGAAATTATAAAATCATACAATTTATTAAACAAAAATCTTTCTGTTAACAATCTTCAGCGCACCTTCTTTCTCAAGTTTCTTTACTGTTCTGATTACTGTTTCAACTCTTAATGCAGTGAGGGAAGCCAATTGCTGTCTCGTTAGAGGGATTTCATAAGAGAATTTCTCTGTTTTGCCAGTATAACTTTTATAATAATCTAAAGCGCCCTGTACACGAACATCAGGACGCAATGAAGAGTTATTTTCCAGCATAATATATTTATAATACAGCCTTTCTGACAGAAATTTATTGATATCACGCGAAACAGCAGGGTTTTCATCCAGCATTTTCTCAAAACTCAATTTTGGAAGTTTTATCACTGTACATTTTTCAAAAGTGATGGCATTCACCGGATACGTTTTGTCGATAAATAAAAGCAATTCACAAACACTGAGCCCTTTATCTAAAATGGCAAAAATAAGCTCCTTGCCGTCTTCATTATAATTATTCAGCTTAATTCTTCCTTCCAGCACCTGATAGTAATATTTAGGAACGTCTCCTTCATTAAAGATTACATGAGAAGGTTCAAAATCTTCAGTTTCAGCCCCGTATTTTTTTAAGAGTTCCGGTGATATAAGCATAATAATAATTTTTATGGTTTGTTAAGAATTATTTGTAAATGGTAGATCATATTTTGCAACAATTATTCCATTACCTCAATAAAAGCTTTAGATTAAATGACAATGATGAATAATAAAAAAACCTGCTGTAAAAAACAGCAGGCTGGATAAATTATTTAATCTGAATTTAAATTAAGTCAAATTAATTAATTACTTTTTGCAGGTGGTTTGATAATCGTTCAGTATATTAATGATGCCTTCTTTTGTTTTGGTATCATATTTTGAAAAATCCAAACCAGGACAGCTTACATAATCATCAAAAATTTTCTTTGTTTTTTCGGGTTTTCTCTTTCCAAAGCCTCCTTTTTCACCAAGATAAATAGCTTTAGACTGGTTGGCTAATTTCAGATAATAATATTGAGGATTTTTAACATGATTTAAAACATAATTCCCATCATTTTCAGATTGAATTTCAAAGAATTGGCTTTCTCCGAATACGCTCAGCTGTGATCCACTGTTGTTTCCTGTCCCGGAATCTTCTGAGCCCTGAGTTCCTAAAAAGCACCTTTCACCAGCACAAAATTTCACTCCGTCTTTTGCTTTAAAGAATTCGTCTTTACCATTTACATTCAAAACAACAGTTCCGCCATAATTTGTTATATCTGCTATACCTTTTTCTCTTCCAAGCTTTGCATTGATTGATTCAAACTCTATGGTAATACTACCTTCTTTTTTATCACCTGCTTTATCAATTACATAACCGGAAATATTATAAATATTTTTTGAGTCGCTTTTGGCATTGTTTTCTGCAGTTTGGCTTTTCTCATCAAAGAAACCTTCTACTGTGTTTTTCATGTCTCCTAAAGCATATCCGTTGGCAACCAATTTTTTCACCATTCTATCTGCCATTTTATCTTCAGATAATGGACCACCGAAATTATTGTTGGTCACTAAAATCTCAGCTTGTTTATTATCATAAGTAATAACTTTCAATCCGTTTTTACTATTATATGTATCATTGTTTGTACAATTCAATTTAGCAATCCTAATCTTATTATTCTCATAAACGCTGTATTCATAATTAAGAACAATATTGTTTCCTGTATTGACTCTTTGGATAAAACCTAATAAGACTTTATTTTTATCCCAAATTTTACCTGCATTGTCAATACGTATTCCTATTTCGTTAGTTATTTTATCTTCTTTATCACTTGTTTCTTGCTGCATTATTTTCGTTTTTGCTCTACCTTCTGTTAAAGAACGATCATTCGTCTGAAAAAATTCGTTTACTTTTGCTTCATTAATACCGTCTAACGTAATAAGACCTTGCGCTAAAGCATTTCTGACAAGTATTTTCCCCATATTTAAACTAAAGGTAGTATCCGAAAATTCAACTTCCTTTACGTTGCCATTTTCACCTTTAAATTCTACCCATCCTTTTTCAGTAGTATCACCATTAAACATTTGGGCGGAAAATTGTGGTTTCCCATTAAGGTCACTGAAACTGTAAACCCTTCCTTTGTCACTTACTTTTGCCACTGCTTTATCATCCAAAAGCAGCTCTCCTTTTTTTATTTTTATTTCCTGTGAAAATGTAGAAATAGTCATAAAAATTGTGAAAATTAAGAATAATCTTGTGTTCATCATTTGTTGTTTTTTGTTTTAATATTATTTTATTTTTTTCTAAGACTAATTGCTGGTAAAACATTTATATTTTCAGCGTTTAGATGAAGAATACTACTAATTCAAAATGAAAATAGATCTGAATATGAATTGGGATAAATAGCAGTAAGTAATTTGCTGTTTTTTATGCTGTTCGATAATCGAATAGAGTCAGTAATATTCAAATTTCTGGACATAATTTTGCCACAGAAAAAGAACAAAATAACTATACAGATAGCTAAATTTTTTTTCATGAATTTTTATTGTGTTGCCGCAAAATTATAAAAATTATTTAAAACAATAAACTATTTATATTAAATTAAAGTAATATATAATAATTTTATCATTAATAATTATCATATTTTTAAAAATAAAATAAAATGAAATATGAGTTTTTTCATCATTTTATTGAATATTTAATAATACAAGTTCGCTTCAAAATAACAGTATTTAAATTAAAATAGATTAGTAGAATAGCCTATTAGATTTAATAAATTCATCATAATTTTATTTAATCGTAATGATTTTTTTTTCTGAACTAATGATTTAAAATTTTAGATTCTTCCAGTCATCTAAAAAGCAAAGCAAATTCAAAAATCATTAATAAAAATATTTCCGACACCTCAAGAGCAGGATACTTTATTAAGATACCCATAGTAACTTAGCTGTAAATCAATTTGATGCAAAAATTGAATCTTTGATCTCTTTAGATTTTTTTTAAATAATTAGGTATGCTTAGAAAATTATATTTGTCCATCATCTTATTAAGTTCAGGTTGTGGATTATTTCAAGCCCAACAATTGGCTTTTCCCGGAGCGGAAGGTTTTGGGCGTTTTGCTACAGGCGGTCGTGGTGGTAGTGTTTATCATGTAACCAATCTTAATGATTCAGGAGCGGGTTCATTCAGAGATGCAGTAAGTCAAAGCGGGAGAACAATTGTTTTTGATGTTGCCGGAGTCATTAAAATTAAAGAAAAGATTTCTGCTGCACCCGAAATTACGATCGCAGGTCAGACCGCGCCCGGAAACGGCATTACCGTCTATGGTAACGGTGTATCTTTTAGTGGCAACAGTATTATAAGATATATGCGCTTCCGGGGAAGCATTAATATGCCGAAAGGTGCATGTACTGTTGTAGCAGATGATTTGAAAGATATTATATTTGATCATGTTTCTATTGAATGGGGAAGATGGGATAATCTGCATATCAAAAACAGCACAAATATTACCTTACAATACTGTCTTGTTGGAGAAAGTATAGATCCTCAGCGTTTCGGAGCTCTTCTGGAAAATCCTGTAGATATTACCGTACATCACAGTTTGTGGACTGGAAACCAAAGCAGGAATCCGAAAGCAAAAGCAAAGATCGAATACCTTAATAATGTAGTCTACAACTGGGGAAAAAGCGCTTTCGTGGGGGGACATTCTGCTACAGACCATTACCAGGATATTGTGGGAAATTACTTTATTGCCGGACCCAGTTCAACGGATGAGTTTTTAAGCATGTTCAGTGCTACAGATCATGTTTACCATAAAGATAATTATGCCGATCTCAATAAAGATGGCAAAGTAAACGGTCGATTGATTACCGATGAAGATTTCATAAAACAAACCGCAACATTGGTAAAAGAACCATCGGCTATCTCAAGAAGCAATGTTAAGATCAATGCTGCTGCAGATTCCTGGAAAGTGGTCATGAAAGAAGCCGGTAGTTCCTTAAAACGGGATGCGATTGATAAGAGAATCATCAGTTATTTTAAAAGTCTTGGCAAAAAAGGTCAGATTTTTAAAACTGAAGCAGCTGCCGGTGGACAACCAGAAGTAAAACCACAGATTTCAAAACTAAAAGATTCAGATGGTGATGGCATACCCGATAAATGGGAAACGAAAAACAAACTCAATACAAACGATGCATCCGATGCAAAAACCATAACCATAACGGGTTATACCAATCTGGAAAACTATATCAATAGCTTGGCAAATAATATTTAGTAGTTAGATTCAAATCCACTCACAAATTAGGAGTGGATTTTTTATTTTATTTAATTATTAAAATTTAAATATTGATAAAACATTTATTATCACTCAGTTTATAAATATAAAAAATTCCAAGTAAAGTGAAATTTCTTTTGATAAACCAAACAGTTGTTTTAAATTTGTCATCGCTAATCTTTTCCAAGAAATTACAATGAAAAAACAAATAAGTTTAGCCTTAATTATAATAGGCAGCTTAGCTTTTGCACAAGAGAATACAACATCACCCGTTCAGGATTCGGTACAGAATACAAAAGACATCCAGGAAGTCCTGATAAAAGCACAACGCAAAAAACAATTTGTAGATAAAGCAGTCTACAGTTTTGATGAAGAAGCTTTGAAAAAAGCACGATATGCAAATGACTTATTGCAAACTTTACCCGAACTTCAGTTCGATCCCATATCGAGTACAATTACCAGTATTAAAGGTGGTAAATTTTTACTTTTAATCAATGGTGTGGAATCGACAGAGCTTCAGGCAAGAGGAATACGACCGGAAAATGTGGTTCGGGTTGAATATTACGACAATCCTCCCACCCGATGGGCAACCAGAGCAGATACTGTAGTGAATATTATCACCAGAAATCCTGAAGTCGGTTTTGCAGCGGGAGCTTCGGTGAGCAGTGCACTGACAACAGGTTTCGTGAACGGACAGGCGTATGCCAATTACACCAACGGAAGAAACAATTTCGGGCTTGAATATGGGATCAATTTCAGAGATTATGACAATCGGGTTAGCAACAGAGTTTACGATTACACGCTTCAGAATTCTCATTACAACACCAACGAAAACAAAACAGATCATTTCGGATATACCTATCAGGATATTGCTTTAAGATATACAAATTCACTGATGGATAATTATGTTTTTCAGGCAAAATTCTCAATGAATATCTTCAATTATTTCTCTAAAGGAAACGGTCAGAGTATTTTCACCAAAGACAATAATTCTGAGCTGCACGGAACTTCACAATACAGCGGCGAAAACTATAATCCACCCAAACTTGACCTTTATTTTTCGAAAAAACTGAGCAAAAAGGACGAAATCAGCTTTAATGTTGTCGGATCTTCCTACACAAGTGAAAGCTTCCAGATTGATAAAGAATGGGTAATCAATACAGGAAATATTGTTTTCGATAATGATATGAATTTACAGGCAAAACAAAACAGCATTGTAGGAGAAGTTGCTTATACTCATGATTTCAAAGCGGGAAAATTAAGCGCAGGATACAGAATCGATAATAATAATGTAGACAACAACCTAGAGAATTTAGCCGGAAATTTTGATTTTTCGGTTAATTATTTAACTCAATATTTATACTCAGAATTTGCCGGGAAAAGTAAAAAGCTGATGTATCGTGTAGGTTTAGGTTTAACCAATATTCACAATAAAACAGCTGCAACAACGGATGATGACTGGACGATTACTCCTAAAATTATTCTTGGTTACGAACTTAAAAAAAATCAAAGCTTACGATTAACGAGCAGCTATACTCCATACAGCCCGGGAAGTGCCACATTGAGCCCGAATATCAATCAGGTGGTTCCCAACATTGTATCTACCGGAAACCCTTTTCTCACTATACAAAAAGCATGGAATAACAATTTAAACTATTCTTACAACAATAAGTTTTTTGATTTTAACGCTAATGCTTTCTACAATTATGTAGATAATGCTATCAATAGTATGTATGTTTTGTATAATAACTACACACAATATGCTTTAACCTATGAAAATGCACAGTTTAGTTCTCGTGCCGGAATTCAGCTGACTGGTTCGGTAAAGCCATTTGGGAACAGATTATTGGTCATTAAGGCCAATATCTATCCTACGATGCAGCGCGTAAAAACAAATGCGGGAGTTTTGCTGAAAAACAATTATTTCGGAAACAATTTTACTATTTCTTCCGAGTATAAGAACCTGAGCGTAACGTATATGTTTAATATTCCTGTCTATACGCTGAGTGGTGCATTTTTAAATACAAATGAAAACCAAAATCATATTTTTGCCAACTATAAACTGAAAGACTGGACGCTGACAACAGGAATGTACTGGTTGGGAATGCCTTCAAGATATAAAACAAAGACTCTTGACGAAAGTTTAGTCAATTACGTGGGAACAACTAACATTTACAACAACAGAAATATGTTTATTCTGGGAATCGGCTATGATTTTGCCAAAGGTAAAAAGAATGAAGTCAACCGAAAACTGAATAATGACACTGCTCCTGCAGCGACATTCTAAGATCTATAAAAACAAATTGCTCATTAAATCTTTATGAATTAATTTAATGAGCAATTATTTTAGTGATAAAGATTCATCAATTATTTTACAATCATTTTAAATGATTTAATCATCGTTGTTCCATCGGATATTTCAAGAATATAATTTCCTTTTTGCAGTATAGAGTGCATTTCAAACGTTTGCTTTTTCTGATTGCTTAGCTTTTTTGTATCAATCAATCTTCCCGAAGCGTCGTGAATCTTCATTGTGCAGTTCTTTTTAGCCAAAACAATACCTTCTAACGTAAAATTTCCGTTATTTGGATTATTGTACAGCATCAATTCATTTTCTTTTTTTGTTTCATTTACAGCTAATGTTGTTTTATTAAATTTTGCCACGAAACAGGTTAATCCATTCGTGTTTGAGGGATTTCTTGTAGGCATCCAAGCTCCTTCTGTAGTGTAACCGGTATTTGAATTGGTGCTTCCAAACAGATACAGTGTATTGTTCTTGAATGCTACATTAATGGGTATAGCAATACCCGCAGCTGCTGAAGAGCCTCCATAATACGATGCCCAGGACAAACTTCCTGATGCGTTGAATTTTGCAAAATAAAAATTGTGCGATCCCACACTATTAGATTCCGGAGCAGACTGATAAGAATTGGGAGTCGCAATATTATTTCCTCCTCCAAACGTAGTTCCGGTAATGTAAATCTGATTACCATCGAGAGCGATTACTTTGTCGAATTCATTCATATCTTCACCGGATGATCCGAAATAGGTACTCCATTCACGATTACCAGATAATGAAAATTTCGAGAGAAAAATATCTGAGCCCCCGGTTACATACTGCTTAAAACTGGCTGGAGTTCCGAAAAAACTTGAACCATCAAAATTATAATCTGTACCCGTTACATAAAGTCCGGTTTCATTTACGGCTAAATCAGTAAACATTGCAAATCCGACCGATGGAGCTCCGCCGTAGTAAGTACCCCACATTCTTGTTCCGTCTGAAGCATTCATTTTGGTGATAGAATTATTTGACGGAGATGTCTGAAATGCACCGGAAGTCGCCATTGTACTCAATGCTGAATTAGTGTTCATGCCGGTAAGCATATACAAAGCTCCATCATAATATTGCATAGAAATACTTAAACCTGTAGGCATATACGTACCCCAAATTTTCTGCCCGCTTGGAGAGAGTTTCATCAAATAACCGCTGGGAATTAATTGTCCTGCAGAATCATAAATAATATCGTAATTTTCCTGCAATACACCCGGATTTGAAATATTCTGTAGCATTTGTGTTTCTCCAGATACGTAAACATTGCCTGCTTCATCCAATTCAAGATTTATAGCTCTGGAAATAGATGGTAAATACGAAGCCCAAATCAAAACTCCTGCGGAAGAATACTTCGCCAGTATTACCTTATGAGTAGAAGATGGTTGTGGATCATTGGGTAAATATACTCCTGCTGTAGTTTGTACTGATGGCGGACTTCCAAAAAACAAGTAATATTTATTATCCTGCTGATCTACTTTTTCTAAAGATTTTGAATCTAATGCATTGAGATATCCATAATAAGAAAGCATACCCGATGAAGATAAATTTGCATCAAAACCGTAAATATCATTTTGTTGATTGCCCCAAGAACTACCACCGCCTAGTAAAAACTGATTAAAATAGCTACCAGTCATGCTTTGTTGATTCCACATACTGCCTCTTACATGAAGATTTTGTTGAGAATCAAATAAAATTCCTTTTGTGGTATGTATACCGGCTATCTGACCGCCATTTGCTCCGAAATAAGTTCCCCAGCTACGTTCAAATTCAAAAACACTTTGCGAATAGAAAAAATTAAAAATAAATAAAAGTGCTACAGCTAAAGTGCTTTTCATAATATTTTGTTTTTTGGTTTTCGATTGAATAACGGATCAATCAAATCATGGGCTATAAGTATTCGTATCACTACCCTATTGTTTTCAAAGATAACGAACCTGTTTGTAATCAGCAACTTTCAACAATAAATATCAAAATTAAGTGATATATATTAAATAAAATATACTTAATTAATTAGATGGAAATTCAAGTTATCAGTATAATTTTCAATTAAACCCAACTATAAGCCGCAAAAATTTTTTATATTATTTCTTCACCACTTTTTCTGTCACTACAGATTTATCAGTTCTAATCTTTAAATAATAAATACCAGCACTAAACGAATTGAAATTAATTTTCGCATTATTATCTTGCAATTTACCGCCAGAAATTCTCTGTCCTACTGAAGAATACAATTCAAAGCTTTCCAGCTTATTTTTGCTTCTTATATTTAAGATATCTGTAATTGGATTCGGATATATATCAATTCCGGCAACATCAGCTTTAACTTCACCAGTATTGAGTGAACAATTGGAGCTACTTCCCAATTTGGCAATAAAGAATTGAGAATACCCGGTCATACTTGTACTGTATAAAGTAGGAATCCCATCATTAGAAGCAGCAAATAATTGATCGGTAAAAAAACCTCCGACAATATAATTCCCATCTTTATCAACTGTAACAGCCGTAATCTGATCCTCGGTAGAATAATTACTTTCAATTTCATGTGTTGCGATGACAGCTCCGGTTTGAAGATTCAATCGTACCATAAAGGGATCTGATCTTGCATTTAATGGTTTTGTCAGCGGAAAATTAGCCCATTTTTCACGAATTGCTCCTTTTGTAAAAGCTATTTCATTACCATTGATCGCCAAGCCTCCAATGAAATTTACGGAGAGCGACTGGTCATCATGAATACCGTTTAATCCGTTCTCAAGCGGCACTGTCATCCAAAGCACATTTCCTGAAGGGTTCATTTTAGCAACAAAAGGAATTGTATTATTCAAATTGGTTGAGGGCAAAGTGTAATTGCCAAAAGTACAGGTTGGTGACCAGCCATTTACATTATTTACCGGAAATTTAGAATAGTGCCCACAAATATAAATATTGGAGTTTTGATCTTTTTTGATGTCGAAAATTTTTTCGAACTGCTTCTGCCCCGGTCCCATGAATGGAAACACAAATTCTTTCCTCCATATCTCGTTTCCTGTAGCTCCGTCAAACGTAAAAATAAAACCTTCATTGTTGAATGGTAATCCGCCATAAGATAGATTGGTATATTGAAAACTACCGGTTCCGTACATTCTCCTGCCTGTAATATAATATCGATTCAGATTTTCATCATACAGCAATTTTGCCTGACCGTCAATAGATGTTCCTCCAAAATCACCGGTAATAGGAAGCAACATCGGATTCGGGGCAACGGTCATATTTCCATTGTCATAATTAAATTTTACAAGATAATATTGAGGACCTACATTGTTATTCCCTAAAGCTATATCATAATCAAACGAATTGGGTACCGTAATTTTCCCATCAAGATGAGTTCCTTTGTAAAAACCAAGAACAGCATGAATATTTTTATTGCCATCCATATCCCAAAGACCGTTATCACCTCTTCCTACAGGAAACGTTACATCTCCCTGCAAAGCTTTATACCAAACCAAATTACCGGTAGCAGTATTGTATTTGAGAAGGTACATTGTTTTAAAAGCGGGATCTATTGCATTACCGTACGGATAAGGCGGTGCAGGAAGAGCAGAAATAACCGGCAATGTAACATTCGTATCCAAATGTGTTGGGCTGAAGTTCGAAGGAGAATCCACAGCAACATTATTTGAAAGATTGGCCATTAAATATATTCCGCCGTTATTATCTACTTCTATTTTCATGGCAAATTCTGAATTGGTATATCCACCAATAACGGTTTTCCATCGCAGATTCCCAACACAATCCGTAGAATATAATAGCAAATCCCGAGTCCCATATACTGTTACAGGAGAGTCATTTACTAATGGCTGGTTATTATAAATCCAGGTAAGAAAATAATAATTGCCATTATTGTCAGTCGTAATCGCTTTGATATTTTCATCTGCGGAAGTAGATGCGAAAACATCATGACCATTATTTCCTCCACCCTGTTTAGCCCATTGCCATTGATAGGTCTGTGATAGGAGTAAACTTGCCTGAAATAAAAAATAAATAATGAGTAGGTTTTTTTTCATAAGATGATCTGGTTATTAGTTTTTACGTATCTCATAATCTTAGGAACGAATAATTACAAAAGATCCCGGGGTAAAAATATCAAAAATATGTGAAATATTTACAATTCATATTAGTTTATTTTTAACATTAAAAAATTTAATTATCCTATAAGAAGCAACTGTAAAAAAGAAGAGCAATGCACCAGAAATGGATCTGCAAAATCAAACTTAACTCACAAAAATATTGAGATCAAAGAAGAATTTGATCAAGAGATGAAATTTCAAAAAAAACTCACTAAGATCAAAATAAAGATGATGAAGACAAAAAAACTGTGCTGTAATCTATTTTAAAACTAAAATTCTATGAAAATGCATTTCAAACAACACAATTAAACTTTGAATTATTAAAAAAATATTGATTAGCAATTAATTCCAACATAAAAAAAGAGAAAGCATTATTTAAAAATGCTTTCTCTTATTGGGTGACCGCGAAGGGATTCGAACCCCCAACCCTCAGAGCCGAAATCTGATATTCTATCCAGTTGAACTACGCAGCCGGTTTTTATAAGTGATAAGTAATTAGTAATAAATAATGCAAATATTGCCCCATTACTAATTACTCATTACCCATATTTAGAACGTGATCTTCACACCTCCCAAAATCTGTGCACCAAGAACTTTATATCCTTTGTACGTTTGGTATTTTGAGCTCAGAAGATTGTTTCCGAGTGCGAAAATACTGAAATTTTTGTGAATTTTATACTCTGCAGACAAGTTTAAATCTGCATAACCACCAACTTTATCATTGGTATCTTCCGTAGACTGGAAAATTAATGCAGGACTTCCCGTTCCTTCAAGCATGTAAGAATTTGTCGTTCTGTCTGTTGCAAAAATTCCTTTGAACCCTAAAGACAATTTTTTCTCCAACATCGTATATTTTGCACCAATACTTCCGCTCACTAAAGGAACATTATAAATGTTTTCATAATTCTTCAGATCATACTTCAAAAATCTCACATCAGCATCCACAATAAGATTTTCTAATGGGAAATACTGCAAACTACCTTTAATATCGCTTACATTTCCGTCATCATAAATGGCAGAAAAAGTATTTGCAAAATCATATCCCGGTCTGTCTAAAGTAAATTCATTATTGAAAAGATTATTGGCTCCGAAGAACATAATATTTCTCATTTTTCCGAATCCTGCAGAAACATCATATTTGAAAGTCTCATCAATATCTCCTCTCAAACCTGCATAAATATGATATTGGGTTTCTGTTGGTCTCAACATCTGGTCAGATACCAAAAAAGGATTTTCCTGTAAAAGTTCAGCGTATGTGTTTAATTTTAAACCACCGTCAACTCCACCATAGAATTTGAATTCTTTTGAAGCAGCCACCTGAAATTCAGCCTGCGGAAACCAATATGTTTTGTTATTCTTTAATTCTTCCGCTAAAATTAAGTTTGAATTTCTTGCATTCAGGAAAGTAATTCCAGAACCGAGCATCAAATAAGATTCTCCTTTGGCAAAAGTCAGTTTAGGCGTAATATTAGCGTTGAAAAATGTTGCAGAATTTTTATTTAAAAGATTAAAATCCGTTTTTACCGTTTCCAAGCCTAAACCTAAATCAGCATTCATTACGATTCCGCTTTTTGCTATTTCCACAGCATGTTTTGAAAGGTTTGCCAGTATGGAAGCCTGATTTTCTTTTGCATCAAAATGATCCGATAAAAATGAAGATTTTACTCTTACGTCATTCAGAATTTCATTTGAATAAAAATCATAATAACCGTTTACCTTAAACTGATTCACTTTCTGTTTCAAATCAACATCTGCTGAAGGTGTTAAAGCATAAATTCCGTAGTAATTATAGTTATTTAAACCATATTCAGCATTCACATTGATTTTCCCTTTCTCTCCGTAAGAATTTAAAAAAGCTCCAAGAGTTGCAGAACTTTGTTTGGAATCCCAATCGTAGTCTTTTTTCAGACCGTTGGTTGATAAAACATGAACATCTGCACCCACTTCCAGTTTATTTTCAAGAGTTGTAGAGACATTAGCATCCGCTAAAATCTTCCCATAGTTCCCCATTCCGATCTGGAAATAGTTATTCTGAGCCGTTCCGTCAAATTTCGGAGCAACATCTTCACCCTGAATCGTAGAAGTTTTAAAATCTGAAACGGCAGGAACATCCGTAATGGTATATTTCACAGGATTTGCTGATTTCTCTTCCGGCGGATAATTTTTCTCTGTAACCACAGAAGTTTTTTTCTTCTCGATTTTCTTTACTTCCGGCTCTCTTTTTTTATTAAGAATAAGCTTCTCTTCTTTGATCTGAGAAAACGCTACCGACGAAATTCCTAAGAATAGTATAGATAATATTTGAATTTTCTTGTTCATTGCTTATTGTATTAAGTATTGATGTACAAAGGATTAATGATTTAAAATTAATAATCTATTGTACTGAATACATGAGTACATTTTACTTTTTAATAGTCTTTTTAACCTCTTTCGCTTCCGCTACAATTTCAGGGAAATCAGCATAGTTTGCAATAATCTGGTCACAGGTATAACTTGCCTGATAATTATCTTTCAGACCGACATAATTTTTAGCCATCAACACCAAAGCTTTTGCTCCCCAATAATCTTCTGATGCGTAATTGTTGGCAATTTTAAAGATGGTCTCGTTAGATGATTTAAATGCTTTTGCTTTATTCTGATAGAATGCTTTTGCGTAAAGTGCTTCAGCTGCAACTTCGGTGTTTGATGATTTTTCAAGAGCCGTATAAGCCGTCTGAGCGTCTTTATCTTTTCCTGAATTCATCAGACTTCTCGCCTTGATTACTTTTGCAGTTTCAATGACCGCTGCAGAGTTTTTATTGTTGCTGATTACGGCATTGGCTAATTTTTCTGCTTCTGAGAAATTCTTTTCTTCAGCATACATTTTCATCAATTCTACATTCGCATAATTTTTCACATTAACGTCTGACGAATTTCTGATATTCTCTAAATATTTTTTAGCTTCCGCAGAATTCCCCTGAGCCAAATAAATTTGTGCTAAACGGGTCTGCGCATCATCCTGATAATCGTTCTGAACATTTCCTACTTCCTGAAGAACCAAGAGTGCTTTTGTAGGATTATTGGTCTGATAATAACTCTCTCCCAATTCGTATTTAGCCTGATAAAGACCTTCTCCGGTAGGATTTTGCGTTAAATATTTCTCATAATAAGAAATCGCATTTTTGTAATCTTTCTTCGTGAAATACTGTTTTCCGGTTGATAAGTTGATTTCATCGATTTCTGATGCTTCAACATTCACCCCGATATTTCTTGCGAAACTTTCATACCCTGAAACATCACCATTTTTCGTAAAAATAGGTTTTGCTGCCTGAACAATTTTTTGTGCATAAGCCGTATTTTTATACTGTTCGCCTAAAGATTTCAGTTCAGATAGCGCTTTATCATTTTGATTCTGATCGATATAATTCTGCGCTCTGTAAATCGCTGCATTTGCCACCAAATCTTTGTCTGAAGAAGATTTAACAACTTTTCCGAAGAAATCGTTTGAATTGCTGTAATCATTCTGAGCTGCATAAGCTACTCCGATTTCATATTGCGCATCATCGATGTATTCGGAAGCAGGATATTTTGAAATCAATGATTTTAAGTTCGTGATTTTCGCTGCATGATCATTTTTAAATCCTAAAGCCAAAGCTTTTTGGTATAAAGTATAATCTGTAGCGTCTTCGTTTTTATCGTAAATCGCAATTGCCTGATCCAGATCGTTATTAGCATAATTAATGTCTGCTAAACGAAGCTCAGCATCATTTTTAAATTCAGGCTTTGGATCTTTTAAATATTGGGTGAAATACTGTTCAGCCTGATCGAATTTTTTAGATTTAAAATAAGCGTATCCCAAATCGTAAGGTAACTGCTGTTTTTCAGGGAAACTTTCATTCGCTAATTTCTCATAACGGGCAATTGCCGAAGGATAATTTCCTTTCTGATAATACACCTGACCCAGCCAATACAACGCTCTGCTGTGGAATTCTTTATTTAAATCAAACTCCAGACTTCTTAAAAAATATCTTTCCGCTTCGTCAAAATTACCTTTGTTGAATTCCTCAGTTCCCAATAAATAAGAAACTTCCTGATCTACTTTATCGGTTTCAGGGGTAGAATTCGGCAATTTATCGATCGCATTCAATGTCTCTTTAAAGTTCCCGGAATACAGATACGATTTCACCAAAAGTGATCTCATTTCCGAAGTTTTCGCATCATTATTGTTGATGGTGATATAGTTCTGGATAACGTTTGTAGGATTTTCAAACGGGTTTCCGATGTCGTAGCTTAATTTTGCATACTGTTCGTGCGCCAGTTTTTTCACATTCGCATCATAATCCATCTGATAAGACGAACGGAACGCGGAAAGAGCTTCCTGCTTTTTGTCAACCGCTAAATAAGCATTTCCTAACTGATAATATGCATTCTGAGCCAAAGCTGAATTGCTGTTCAGTAACTGGTTGTAATATGAAACGGCTTCATCATACTTTTTCAGCTGTGCCGCTACAAATCCCATTTCGTACAAATCATTTTCTGAAGGATTCAATTGTACCGCCAGATAATCTTTCAGATGCGGATAAGCAGAATTGTAATCATTCTTCATGAAATAAGATTCACCGATGATTTTGTGAACCTCTGCTTTGTATGATTCTGAAATATCTTCATTTAATAGAGCAGTTCCTTCCGAAATCGCTTTATCATAATCTTTATCGTTGTAGTACATCTGCACATAATACGGACGCACCAGTTTTGAAAATTTAGGCTGGTCTTTTACCGAATCAAAATATTGGAACGCCTGAACATTGTCTCTTTTGGAATAATACAAATGTCCCAACATATAAGCAATATCACCTTTCTGCGATTCATCGGCAGTTTTGTAAGCTTCTTCCAATGCATCAATCGCACCTTTTGCGTCGCCCATCATAAATTTAGCATACCCCAGTTTCAGAATATATTGCGTATTTTCTTCACGGGTCAGCTGATATTGATTAACTTTCTTTAAAGTTTTTAAAGCTTCCTTAAAATCTTTTTTAGCCAGATAATAATCTGCCAAAGGTAAATTCGCCTGTGCAAAATAAGCCGAATTAGGATATTCTTTCATAAAAGCCGTTAAACCTTCTTCCGCATGATTTTTCTGAAGGATAACGCCAATCACATTATCAAAAAACTGCGCTGCTTCTTTTTTAGACTGCACCAGATTCTGATTGTAGAAATACTGTCGTGCATATTCGTATTGGGAAGCGTTGTATATTTTGGTCTGATAAAGATTCTGGGCAAGATTAAACCTGTAGTTTTCCTTTTGGGTAAAGTATTGAGACTGTTGCGCTTCGGAAACTCCGAAATAGAAAACAGCAGCCGCTAAAAGTATTTTTTTTGATTTCATTAATATCAAATTTTAAAATGGGAAGGCTTCAAAAATGAGACCATTTATTTTAAATTTCAGATAAGATTTTATCCACAAATTATCAACGAAAATATCGAAAAGATATTGTATAAACAAGTCTTTTTACATAATGTTAGTATGTGGATTATTTTTTAATACTAATTAACTTTTGTGTAAGAAATATTAAGAAAACCCGTAGTGCATTATCACACAATAGCTATTTTAATATTATTCATTTTTCTTTTATAAACAAAAACATTTATGAATTGGATAAATGTGAGTGTCATTATTTTACTTAGTATTCTTGTTTTGAATCCA
>NZ_MAUH01000070.1:0-150201 GCF_001693475.1 Chryseobacterium sp. CBo1 | reverse complement strand
GCGGAATAACAAAGGCAAGCTGGTTATATTCATTATAAACATAATAAGTATCTGCACTTTGTGTTCCGTCAAGCATTTTTCTTACCAATATCGTTTGTCCCTGTCCATTCTTAAATTCAATGGTTTTGTTGCCGTCTTCATCGGTCGCCGTGTTTTTGTACAGCTGAGCTGTTCCATAGCTTCCGCTGTTACTGATTTCAGAATTCGTTGCATTGTTTACCCATGTTGTTGTCGTGGTAAACCTGATAACTTCTCCTGCAATGTTCGCATCATAATCAAACTTTACAGGTTTCTGGCTCCAGTCATTACCCACCTGAATCTGTTGTTGGATTCGGTCTAATGGCGAGTTTTCTAAAATCTTCTCCGAATAGATCTTTTCTGATCCGTAAACAGCAGGAGTGGAAGCAATATCCAACGGCGCGGTAAAGATGCTTCCATTGGCTGAAAAATCCTGCGGTACAGGTAAATAATCCCTCACCTGTCTTCCGAAGCCGTCATATTCGATATGCGTTACAACATCTCTTTGCAAGGGTGATGCTTTAACATTTACAATCTGCTTTGGTCTGCCCAATCCATCAAAATACTGAACCGTTTCTGCCGTTTTAGATGGTGTAGTGCCATTATAATCCAGAAACGTTTTCGTGTAAACGTAATTTTCTGTAGGACTTAGCTGTGCGTGAGCCGAGCTGTAAAACAATAAAGCTCCTATAGGAATGAGTATTTTTTTCATATCTGTGTTTATTTTTGGTATTGAAAATTAAAGGTTATAGGATTTGATGAATATACAATACTTCCTGAAGTTAGCTTTAAGATTAACTGTCCCGACGTGTTAATATTCATATTCCATACATTTGATCCGTTATTAATGACAACCGTTCTGGTAGATGATGGAGCACAATTAGCAGGAATGGATCCAACATAAACTCCTTGACTCCAATCTAAAGTTGACGTTTGATAAGGAAGAGCAAAAACATATTGAACATTGACTGAATTGGTCACAGGTTTATACACAAAACTAGAAAAATAGTGTGAAATATAATAATTATCTGTTGGGGTAAACTGGCAGACTACATCAGCTGCAGGAGTACAGGTAGCATTTGTATTGGCAAGATTTTGACCTATTGTATTAATCTCATTCATCGCTTTTTGATTTGCATCTGCCAGACTTATATTTGAAGAATATTTAGCTGCAGGAACATTATAATTATACGATCCAGCTATATAATTTGTTGGACAATTGTTACGATACAGTGTTTGATTCATCTCCACATTATAAAAAGTATTAATAGAAATATTTGATTGAGGAGCATAGTTATATTTATATTCTTTCAAAATTTTTCCTTCAATATCTTCAACAGCTTTTAATCTATTAAAACTATCATACTGATAAATTTCTCTGATCCCATTTGGTGGAGTTATAGATTTTACTCCAATTAGAGGCTTATGTGTATATGTTGTGACTCGATAATTACTAAATGCTGCATCTTTTCTCAAATTATCCAAGGCCTGTAACAGATCAGTCTCACTTCCATTATTATTTGTGATTCCTTTAGCATTAGTAAGTAAAGAATTATTATAAATATCTTGATATTTTGCTCCTTCTAATTTTAGAATAGGTTTTGTATCCGTATAACCCCAAATAATAGTTACAGGAATGTTTTCCTTTGTTGTGTACTGCAATACATTTCCCTTATGGTCATATTCATCATATGTTACCTCAGTATATTGCGAATTATTGTTTACGTCATAGGTTTTTACAGATAAAGGAAGTACTAAACTGGAAGAAGTGTTATTAGTGGGATAAACAGTTTCAGTTCTTGATACAATTTTTGTCACACCGTTTTCAGTTTGAGTTATTGAAGTCTCCAAAGGAAGATCAACCATATTTTTATCTAATAATAATTGATTTCCTTTATCCTGAGCATATTGATAACTTATTTTCTGTATAGAATTATCTGCAGAAGTTATCGTCTTAGCCGTGTTTATTAAAGGATATGAAGAACTATTATAATCAAATTCTGTTTTGGTTATGACCTCCTTATTTCCAAAATATTCTGTTATTTTATCTTCTTTTAAAAGGAAAGCATCAGGATGTTTTATGAAAACAGGTGTATAACAGCCACTGCAAGTACCAGGAATATTATCAACACTTATATAGGTGGGAAGTACACCCATCCCTGTTGCATCTGGCTCATACCAACTAGGTTGAGGAATTCTGTTAATGTATTTGTAATCTCCCGGAAATATATTTCTATATAAAATTGTTTTAATTCTGTAATCAAGAAGCATTTGCTGTGTCATTTGAGGAGGATAATTCAAGTGGTAGCTCTTCTCTAATTTTTTAACCATTTGGTTATTATTGTCATATACAATGTGTTTAAGTAATTGACCATTTCTCCAGTCTCTGTTTTCTATAAATTCTCTTTTAACTACATTGCTTTCTAAACTGGCTAAGAAATTATCTCCGGTCATAAAGGGCGGCTCTATGTGATACTCAAAAATTTCTTTTCCTTTGGTATTACCAGCATTATCTACTTTGCTAACTTCAACCCTAGAGTAGCCTACCGATTTGCCCTGAGTGGTTATACCTGTAATTTTAGGAATATCAGAAACTTCCGTCCCTTTTATAAAATATTTTTTTATCAAGCTTCCAGATTCACTGCATGGATAGGTTGCTTTTTTTATGATAGCATCATCTTTAGAAAAAATAGGAGCATCAAATAAAATACCACTAGATGTTGTCTCATCTTCCTTCAAATATTTATATTTAACAGAATTTAAGAATTCTGCATTAGCGTTATATGTTCTCAACTCCTTAATTCTTATTCCTCCCGCATAAAAATTAGCCAGATTACTTTGAGGCTTTTTTTCATCCCATTCTATATAAAAATTTGATGAATAGGGTATAGATAACTGTGTGATATTCCCTAATCCCAATCCGCCCCAATAAACATGTTTAATTGCCACGTATACTTTCTTATTAGGTATAGGTTGATTATTGTATCTATGAAAATATGTTGAAACATTGGTATCCATTACACTATCTTGTATCCAATAAGTTTTGACATTCTGTTCATTGTAATAATATATACTCAATAACGCATGTAAATATGTAGAATTTAAATTATTAGAAAATGTTGAAGCCTTAAAGTTTGAAAAATTATTAATTCTTAACTCAAAGTTTTTATTATAATTACTAAGATCAATTTCTTTTATGTAGGTTTTACTGTAATCATTTGACTCAGAATGTTGAGGAAATCCGGTATAAAGAGTACTACCCTCTACATAGCCAGATACCGTAAAAGAATCATATTTCTTAGTCATATCTGGAAATGCACCGCCATCAAAATAATACTGGTGATCTTCCGGTTTTTTAAAAAAATCACCGGCAATATTAGGTTCATAAATAAATTCACTTATTCCTCCTTCAGGATAAGTAATACTTTTCAAAGAATAGGTGTTTACAGTATTTGGATTGACATTCCTATTGGTTGCGTTAAAACTATTCAAAGATCCAGAAAGCGTTGTTTTCTCCTGAAAGTTTTGAGTATCCATTATTTTAATAGGAACATTAGGATATCCTACATGTGGATTATTATTAAAATATCCCCAATAATCATAGCCTCTTCTTGATTTTCTACCATACATGGAAAAGTTCTCGTAATAATCGAATCGGGTGGTGATACAATTACCATTGACATCACAATCCTGTATAGATAAAAGCTTAAGCCTTTTAGAGAGGTTTTCCGGAGTCTGTGTAGATGTTTCATTAATCGTAAAGTAATCATAATTAAACCTCTTTTCCGAAATAAATTGACCGTAATTATCCTTTATTACAATTTTATCAAGTTTTTTAAGATCGTCAAAATCCAATCTTGATGAATAGAAAAAAGAAATTTTTGCATTTTCAGCGCTAATTTCGGTTAGCAATGCTTCTTCTCCTTCTCTCCAGTCTTCCCCAAAGTAAGGATAAACTCCGGTAGAATATGCTAAATGATTTCCATACCAGAAATCAAGATCTGGGTCCTGCGAATTAGTAGCTCCGGTACAATTATTGTTAATACTACCACTCTGAATACTGTAAGCACTGTGAATGGTTCTCGGACCATTTTCCCATCTTCTGTAATGATTGTTTATATAATTAAAGTAAATATTTCCTCCATTTTGATGAGAAATTCCATTAATCTTCCATGCCACTGTACCATTAAAATGGTTTGTCTGATCAAACCCTACAGTTTCCCTTCCTGTAGCTCCAAATGAATAGGTGATTCCCTTATCATCTTTCACATATAACCTGTTGATACTTTTTGTTTGAGGCGTTGAATAGGCAGTATATTCATAATCGAACTTTAAATTTGAAAAAGGAAACGTTACAAACTTATCTAACTTTGAGTTATAATTAAACTGTCCTGAAAAACCCGGAATAGAAACAGTAAAGTCATCTGGCATGATGTCGGAAGCAGAATGATTCGAAGTATTTGTAATAGCATTCATTCGCAACAACTTATTGTCTAAATCTTGATTTAGAAAATCTTCAACATTGTCATCATGCATCATAATTCCGTGTTCATCAACAAAACCGTTTATCTTTCTGGTTATTGGATCAATGGTATGTATACTCCATCCTAGTCCTACCGGACCTGAGATATCGGATACTAATATACCTCCAGAATGATAATTTAATGTTAATGGTATTTCTAAACTCCCAGATTTGATATTAAAAATAGGAATTGAAATATTAGGCACACCAGTATAATTAGAAACAGGAATTTCCTGATATCTAAGCAAGCTGCTTGTTTCTGGAGCATAAGGAAGCATATTTCTAGGATCTCGAGAATATTGCTGCCCATTCACCTGAATATAAAGAAATGTATATATTAAAAATGTAAATTTTATTATGTGTAAATGTTTTTTTCTCATTGTATTTTATTTTTTAATCAATTTAGCATTCGCAGTTTTCTCAGTATCTGTTTTCACTACAATTAGGTAAGCTCCTTGAATAAGATTCTGCGTATTGATTTTGGTTACTTTATTCTTTGTCTTCAAACTCTGAAGCTGTCTTCCACCCATGTCATACAGCGTAATATCCGCCTCCTTAAACTCGAACCCGATCTCCACATAACAGTAATCACTTACCGGATTAGGATAAATCTTCATATCCTGTTTCTCAATCAGCTGGTCAATCTGACTGTCACCTAATTTCACAATCTTCCAGTTTTCTTTGCCTAATTCTTCGGCACTTGTTCCTGCCAATACAATTGATCCATCCTTATTCATCTTCAGATCAGAAAGCCTTTCCTCCTTCTTCCTCGATTCTCCTTTCACATGCTTTCTCCACTGCTCATTGCCATCATTGTCGATATACAGCATCCAGAAAGTTTCATCATCTGCTTCAATTCTTCCTTCTGCCTGAGTGTATCCGCCCAGTAAAATGCCTTTGGTTGGATTCACTCCTTTCACCCCGCTTCCGGCATCCCGCATCCCGCTTATCACATTCATGCCCATCAAAATATCACGGTTTTTGAAATTATAGGATTTCTGCCACTGTTCATCACCTTTTGTGTTTAAAGAAATTAGCCAAAGATCTGTTCCTTCTTCGATTCCTACCGTTTTATTGCCCGATCTTTCCGATCTCGATTCTCCGCCAATAATATATCCTGAAGAAGTAAACGCCATTGTTCTTACATGATCATCTCCTTTACCTCCGAAATTCTTTTCCCATTCTACCTTTCCGTCTTTACTGAGCTTTACAATCCAGTAATCACCCTCGCCAAAATTTTCAGTAGATTTTGGATAACGGGATACAAGGTTCGGGTTATCGTTATTCGTGCTACTTCCTGTGGAACCCGAACCACTATGCAACCCGAATCTCGAATCACGGATCTCGAAACTCCTCGAATAAATCCCAAGCAAAGCTCCGCCATCGGGAGTAGGAATCATCTTTTCAACTTCGTCAAGACCTTTTCCACCTAATATTGATTCCGATACCACTTTTCCGTTTTTATCCAGTCTTGAAACGATCACATCTTTAGAACCGAAACCATTTGATGAATTCTGAACATTTCTAGCGACCATAAATCCTAAATCTGCCGTCTGAATCACCGATCTTGCTTCTTCATCCTGTGAGGTTCCTAAAGTTTTCTGCCAAAGCTCATCCCCGAATTCATTGATTCTGATTAACCAGATATCCGATCCGCCTTTTGAATCGTCTTTTTTGTCTAAGCCTTTTGAAGAATACGAAGTTCCGGCCAGCAAAAACCCGCCTTCCTGTGTGGAAATTGTCGACGAAAGAAAATCATGGTTCTGTCCTGAGAAATATTTTTCCCAGACTTCTTCGCCCTGTTGATTAAGTTTGACCAAGTGAAAATCGTACCCGTTGTTCTGTTTTGAGGTAGAAGATAAACTTCCAGCACCGGGCTTCCCGCTTCCAGCCTGAATAGAACTTCCTGTAATAAGGTATTGCTGATCTACGGTAGTGGTTACCTGGGAAAGAAAATCCTGTGTCGAGGACTTAATATCTTTCTGCCATACCACTTCCTGAGAATATAATACAGCAGTCGTACATATAAGAAATGTACTCATGTAAAGTTTTTTCATGATTTGTTTTTAATAATATTTTTAAATTTATAGAAATCTTTTAAATCCTAAAAATGATCTAAAGATTAGGGAATAGTCTCTTTTGCATAACGAAAAAATGCGTCTGTTGAAGGTTAATAGTTTTATTCATCTTTGTTCATCATATTTTGTGTTTGGTTTAATTCTGCAAATCTAAATTATTTTAAATTCACTTCAAAATAATTCACTACACTTTTTTATCATAATCTGTTGACTATTAGTTAATAATACAAATATAATCTTGTGCAGCGACAAAACTCGTCGTGTCTGAAATATTTTATATTGAAAAAATAAGGTTGAAAACAGTAAAAAAAGATTGGTGATATTTGAAAAGCACCAATAATGAAGAAATCGGTTATCTTAAAAACAAAAAATCCTCTGAAACAGAAGTTTCAGAGGATTTAAAGTACCCCAGACGGAGGTATTATGAAACCTTTCTTAATTTTTCTTGTTTTTAATTCGTTTATATTCAATAACTTTGATATACAATAGGTTTCTAATTAATTTGTTTTTTCATATTTAATAATTTTAAATGCAAATTAATTCCCCCTTTTGTTCCCCCTTACATTTATTTAAATCTATTTCAACTTATGATAAAGTACAATTTTGAGTTAAGAAAGGACAAAGTAAGTCAAGACGGTTTAATGCCAATTAGGATATTATTCAGAATTGACAGCTCTATAATAAAAAGAAATACTGGATTGAATTGTAAATTAAATGATTGGCAGAACAATCGAGTGAAAGCTAATTCAAAAAAAGATACTTATTATGGCTATGACGAAATAAATGAAAAACTCCAACAGATAGAAACCAAAATTCAAGACATTTCGCTTTATTTCAGAGCAAATAAGCTTGAACCAACAAAGGATTTGTTTATTGAAAAGTTTGATTCAAATGAAAAAGTTGAAGCATCCAGTGAATTCGACTTTTTCAAATGCTTTACACAATATATTGACAAAGGAAAATTGATAAAAACTCCGAACACCATCAAGGGTCAAACTACTGTAAAAAACTATCTGGAATTCTTTTGTAAGGAAAATGGAATTTCGCTTTCTTTTGATAAGATTGATGAAGATTTTTTTGAATCATTAAGAGATTACTCGTACGAAATAAAAAAGATGAAGCAAAATTATTTCGCTAAAGTAATCAAGGTTTTAAAGTCATTTTTAAACTGGGCAACAGAAAAAGGATATAATGCAAACAGGGAGTTCGAGAAATTTAGAGCTGTTGAACACGACATTGACATTGTGTATTTAACATTTGAAGAGTTGATGAAACTATACGAAAAAGATTTTGAAAGCAATCGACTGTCTCACGTTCGGGATTTCTATTGTATGGGATGTTTCACAGGCTTACGGTTTTCTGATCTTTCAAAACTACATTTAGCAAATATTTCTGAAGACCATATAGTTCTTTCTATTCAGAAAACTAAAACACAGAATCACGCTATTAGGCTGAACAAATACGCAAAAGCTATTTTAGAGAAATACAAAGGAACTATCTATGAACCCCTCCCCGTTATCTCTTCTCAAAAATTCAATGAATACATCAAAGATTGTTGTGAATTAGCAGAAATCAAGCAACCATTCACAAGTCATTGGTTTGTGGGTAATAAGAAAAAATCACTCACACAACCCAAATGTAAATTCATAACAAGCCATACAGCAAGAAAAACATTCATTACAAATTCTTTACTATTAGGAATGGAGCCAAAAGCAATAAAGAAAATTGCCAATATTAAGAAAGATGCTGTTCTGGATAAGTATATGAAAGTAACAGAAGCATTCACAGACGAACAAATGGACAAAGCGTGGGGATGATTTCCTTTATATCTTGATTTATTTTTAAATAATCTACATAATCTTTATTTCTGAATTAAACAGAATAAAAGTTAAACTATATTAAAAAGGGCAATTTTTAGTTAAAGTTAGTTAAAAATCCGAGACAACTCAAAAGTCTAATGTGTTATAATTTAGATTAATCTGGATTAAAAAAAATAAAATTTGGGCTAGCTTGCATTAAATTGGATGAATCCAGAAAATATGTAACTATTTGATTAACAGCTACTAAATTGATATTATTGCATTTAAATTTAAACCAATTTAAAATACAATAATATGTCCTTACAACTCTATTCCCATTCCAAAGGAGATTTGGAAAAAGCGGTTGAAATCATTCTTAAGAAGGCAACTGAATTCACGTTGCCCTCTAAAGCAGAACAACAACCGGAAGACCTCATCCCACAGATTGAAGCTGCTAAATTCCTGCACGTTTCTCTTCCCACCATTATTGATTGGAGAAAAAACAAAAACCTACCCTATTACAATTTTAGCGGTCGCTATTACTATTCCAAAAAAGAATTATTAGAATATGGAAAAAATCGAAGAAAGTAAGTGTAACTAATTCTCATTGAAAGTTGCATTTCTTCTTTTGTTTAACCTATCCGTATTTCTGTACGGAAACAAACTCTTTTAAAATGAGCGAAAAAATCCCTTATCTACGAGTAGGAACAACGTACTATAAAACGATTGAAAAACCATTAATCTCCGGAGACAAGATCTCAATTTTGGTGAGATGGAATCGTGAAACTATTATTAGCGACCACGGAAAAATCTACGTTTCAAAAGTTTCAAAGTACGATGGATTCTGCTGTATTCCCTCTCATCTGAATTATGAGCAGATAGTTGACGGATTCTACAATATCTACAATGAGATTCCTTATCAACCAATCGAAGAAAATATTAGTTCTGAAGCTATACTAAACAAAATTCCATACTCACTTAAATTTATGGAACATATTTTCGGAGAGCAATTAGAGCTGGGCTTAGATTACATAAAGATATTGCTTGAATATCCAACACAGATACTCCCTATTCTTTGTCTTGTAAGCAAAGAAAGGTCTACAGGAAAATCTACATTCATAAAATGGCTGAAATCCATTTTTGGACTAAATATGACTTACATCAAGGGAGATTCTTTCAGTAGTCAGTTCAATTCGGATTGGACATCGATGCTTATAGTTGCTATTGATGAAGTATTCTTTGACAAAAAGGAAATTACAGAACGATTAAAATATCTTTCAACGACTGATAAAGACAAGAAGGAGGCAAAAGGAAAAGATCGTGAAGAAGTGGAATTTTTTGGAAAATTCATTCTCTGTTCCAATAATGAAGATAACTTCATTCAGATTGATGAAAATGAGATCCGATTCTGGATTATTAAAGTAAGATCAATCAAAAGCGAGAACACTGAATTCCTCCACAATCTAAACAAGGAGATTCCCTATTTCCTTCGTTACCTAATCCAAAGACCTTTTCACAGCCGTAAGGAGACAAGGATGTGGTTCACTGATTCCCAGATCAGAACAAAAGCCCTTCAGAAATTGGTTTGGAAAAATAACAATAAACTGGAATCTAAGATCATCGAGCTTTTATATGAGTTTTTTGAAAATACAGAAGACAGTAATATTCATTTCGTTCCGCAGGATATTTTCAATATGCTTGGCAAAATGTTCAGCAAACAATATTGGACAGTTAACGATGTCCGGAAACTCTTGAAAGAAAACTGGAAACTCGAACCTCAAAGTAATTCTTTAGCCTATATCAAATACGACCTCGATTATGGTTTAAGTTTTTTCCAACAGAACAAAACAGGTCGGTATTTTACAATAGAAAGGAATTTTATTCTTCAAAGATTTGATGAAATGATGAGTTAGTAGATAATGAAAATAAAATCAATTAGTTACAGCTCATCAAAAGCCTCATCAAACTTTTAAACCTTGATTTTTGATGAGAGGATGATGAGAAGAATATTTCCACTTTGATGAGGTGATGAGACTTTGATGAGAACTTAAATTATTGTTAATCAATTTTTTACAAGGCTTTCTCATCAATTCATCAAAAATTACTCAAAAACAAACTCAGCCACTTTCACCGAGAGTACACAAACTATTTATTACTAAAAAACATTAAAAATTACAATAATGAACTGCAAACAATTTAACAGCATATTGTTGGAAGAAGTCCTCCTTTCTCTCGGACACCTTCCAACGAAACAAAATGAAAAAGAAGCTTGGTATCTCAACCCCTTTGGCAACGAATCCCAAGCCTCTTTTAAAATCAATAAAAGTCTAAACAAATGGTACTTATTTTCAGAAGGAATCGGGGGAAACAATACTGATTTTATGAAGAAGTATCTGAACACTTCAGTAAATGGAGTTTTAATTTGGGCAGAAAATCAAAACTTTTCTTCTTTTCAAAATCAAAATATTCCTGATCAGAAGTTCGAGAACTCCAGTAAAAATTATGAGATACTTGACGTCAATGAAATCCAGCATCCTGCACTTTTGGAATATCTAAGAGAAAGAAAAGTTGGAAATCAAACTCAGTTCTTACACGAAATTTATTACCGAATGAACGATAAAAACTATTTCGGAATTGGTTTCAAGAACGATTCTGGTGGTTACGAAATCCGCAATAAATACTCCAAAATTTGCTTGGGTAAAAAAGATATTTCTACGTTCAAAAATGATTCAAAATCACTAAGAATTTTCGAAGGCTTTTTTGATTTTCTTTCCTTTAAAAATGTGGAAAAATTCTTAGAAAAAGAACCTTCAGATTACATCATTTTAAATTCGGTAGCGATGATTTCCAATATAAAAAAATCTCTTGATCAGTATGAAAATATCGAGCTCTATTTTGATAATGATATAGCAGGAAACCGTGCTGTAGAAATGATTAAAAATGAAAGTAAAAATGCAGAAGATTGTCGGGTTTTATATTCAGATTTTAAAGATTTAAATGAATGGCTAATCAATAAAAATGTGGATTCAAAAGTAGCTTACCGATTAAAGAGATAAGATTTCACCTGCATAAAATAATATAAGGTCATCTGAAAAGCTATGTAAAATAATGCAAGGTTGAGCCTTAATAAAATATTAATATGTAGAATTAGAAACAGGTTGTAAAAATACGGTAGATAGTTAGTGCAAAAAGTACCCAAAGTTTACAATAAGCGTAACCGCTGATTGCAAAATTGGGATTTTTGATTTCTTCCTATCGTCAGAAATGTTTTGAAACACACTAATATAAACACAATGGAAAAAGATTTCTTACAGGAGTTTATCACAAAAGCCGTCGAGGAAAATGAAAAGAAACTTGATGGCGAAAAGAGAAAAAAAACATTTTCAGGAGCTCGGCAGAAAAGGGGGTTTAAAAAAGAAAAACAATAACCATTTAAGCAAAATAATTTCTTTTCGGGTGACGGATTCTGAATATAATGAAAACCAAAAATCTGCTCAAAAACTAAAGCTCAAATTATCCAACTATGCGAGGATGGTGTACATGGAAAAAGAACTTAAAATAAATGAATTTAAAACCGATGAAGTGCTGCTACAATATGGAAATCATTTCATCAGAATTAAAAATTTATTGAGACATCGTGAGTTCTCAGAATTTGAAAACAAGAAGCAAATAATACAGGAAATTGATACCGTCACCAACATGATCTATCATTATCTGTATGAGAAACAAAACAGAGAGAAACCTACTTAATGAAATCTAAAAATGAATAACAGTGCAACGACCAGGAATATCTCAAAGATTGCCATCGAGTACAATGGCAACGATAAAGGAACTGCACAGAGAGTCTATCAAAATAATCTGTTAACCGAAGATCCGGAACACCAATTTAAAGAAATGAAAACCGTTGCCGACAGAAACAAAAATGTGAAGAACTGGGCACTGACCGGATACATTTCTCCTGAAAAATCGATTGGAGATAAACTTTCCAACGACGAACTCACGGAACTTGCGCTGAGAGCATTGAAAAAGATAGGAGTTACCGATAACAACCAGATGATTTTGGATATTCATTCGTCAACGAAACAAAAGCACATTCATTTCATAGTAAATAGGGTTGACATTAATGGAGTCAATACAATAGAAGCTCACAAAATCGGTGAGAACTTCGGAAAGGCGGTTCGTGAAGTCTGTCAGGAAATGAATCTGAAGACAGATATTGAGATTGGCAAGGAAAAGAAAAAAAAGATGCTTGAAGCGTTGATGTCTTCTCTTAAAATTTCCAGAAACTTTGCCGAGCTTATTGATTTTATGAAAAAGTCAGGTTACCGTATAACACTCTATCAAAATGAAAAAGTGGGAATCTCTGGGATGCGAATCGTAAGATTTGAAGATATCAATCATCAAACTGAGCGCGATTATAAGCCGGGTTATAAGCTCTCTGAAATCACCAGTATGTTAAAGATTACAGACATCAAGCAAAAATTACAGGAAAATCAAGAAAGAGCAGGGGATTTCGGTTCAAAGAATATTCAAGTTGGTGTAAGTGAAAATGTTAATATAAATACGTATTTAAACGAACAGAAAAATTCATCCTCGGTTAGCAATCAGCTTGAAAATATGGCAAAGGCATTACTGAAGCCAACTTTCACTGCAGCACAAGATGATGATTTGCTAAAAAAGAAAAAACGAAAATTTAGATAAAAATGGATAACGAAAACAAGCAGCCTGATGGCGTAGCACTACTCAAGAAGGTAATTGAAACTAATGAAGCCACTATTGAACATTATATTATGCTCATGAATTCTCGTGATGATATTATACACATGGATCAGAAAATAGAGCAATCTTTGATTAATCTGAATGCCACTCTTGACAAATCATCTAGAATGCTGGAAGTAGAAGAACAAAAAAGACAAGACTTTCTACTGGCAATCCCCAAGACTATCGAGGCGCACCTTTCAGAAAAAGCAGTCGGGCAGCTGGAGCAGGTGGAAAAAAAATCACCACTCTTCAAGACTGCTACTTACGGAATAATTGGAGCTCTGCTACTTTCGGTTTTAACAACAATTGGAAATGTTTTTTTTGCAAAGCAGTGGTACACCGAGAGCCTTCGCAGTAAAACTGAAATCAGGCAGGATATTCTGGACGAAATTAAAAATAACGGTCAATCCCTTTATCGAGTGGATGACTATAATCAGCTTTACTATAATACTGAACTAATGAACAGGTGGATGAAAAAGAATCCAAAAGATGCAGAAAAGTTTTTAAGGTTTAAAGATGGTTATGAAAGCAGATAGATAAGAGTATTATAGTATTGAAATGATAACTCTTACCAATCTATCATTTTTCATCCAACGGAATTCTGAAAAATAGTTATCCATTTATTTCTTTTCTTCTTTTCAGCATTAGTAATTTATTTGATCTTGGCATTCATCTTTTAAGTTAAAAAAAAGAGCCCACGCCGTTGTATATACACTTAAATATTTAGTGAGTGTCAAGACCTCACCCTACGGGTTTACAAGCACCCTCATTGTTTTTTTTAAGCTATCCGATAATCAATTCGATACCGGCCTTTTCTGCTTTGTATTTTATTTTGGTCTGCAATTCATAATAGCTCCAGTTGCGAAGGACAAATTCCTGTTCTTTTGCAATCCCTATTTTGTCTTCTTGATCTTTAAGAATCAGGGTGCCTGCCTGCTGCCGGATGCAAAAATCAATCAGCATACGGCTGTACAGATGAAGATGATGACTGACAAAACGGTTTTCCAGATTCTCTATTTTGTGCAGTGCCTTCTGTTTCCGTTTGGTTCCATTTCCGGAACGGGAATAAGCGACTCCGGCTCGAATCCTTTTATTACTGGCCTGGATCGCCAACCTGCGGTAGAGGAATTCCTCTTTCGAGCCAATATTCATTCGCACATTATTTGCTTTTACCACGATTGGATGCTCCAGAGACAAAGAAGCTTCTGCAATGATTTCTGGTTTTAAACGGTGGTCTTCCTTTTCAAATTCGAAGACGGCCAGCCAAAAGATTTTACCGTCTTTCAGTTGTACCTGTGAGTTGCACAACTTGATCTCTTCTCTTAAGAGGCGTTCCAGAACCGAATGTTTATCAGAGAAATCTCTCCCTAAATAGGTTCTGACAGGGATTGCAAACATATTGAAGCTGAACGCTTTCTTTTCCGCATCATACTTCATTTTGCTGATGCATTTCACCGGAAGCGGAATTGGAATGTCTTTTTTAAAGTTTCTCAGTGATTGTGATCCCTGCCAATAGTCTGCTTTGTTTTTAGAAAAGGTGGATTGAATTGTATTGTTAAGGCATCCCAGAATGTCGGTGGGGATTTCTCCTTTAAAACGGTCAAAGACCAGGCGTGCTGTGGTGTTTGTTTTAGATCGGTCGAAGATTCCCATTTCATCCTTTTTTTCGTCAGCAAGCTTATATTGGATGTCTTCGGTGAGGTAAAAGAAATCCTTGATCATTTCCTGTACATACAGATGGGAAACAATCAGATTAGCCGCCCGGAAACAGCGGTTCTGATAACGGTAGAGCTTTTCCCACATTTGGCTTTTATCTTCAGATGGAACATCAATCACCAGCTGAATTTTTCGGGTCAGGGTTATCGTAGACTTTTCCATATCAAAGGGGTATTTGAAAATTGTTTTGACTTTGCAGGTGCTGATAGGCATAAAGAAATTCCCGATGAACTTCCTTTTCTGGTAGTTGCAGTTCCTGTGCAATCACCGCAAAAGAGGATTTTTGCTCAAACCTTCTTTTGATAATCTCCAGCTGCTGACTGCTGAGTTGTTCTGACTGCTCTTTTTTAATTGCTGCTTTTTCTTCAGGCTGCTCAAACGAGGTGACTTTAAGAATTTTCCGAAGCTCATCTATGGCTTTGCTCACCTCCATGCTTATGCCTGTCACGCTGTTTCCCATAGCCTCTGCAATGGGTTTGTACTGGAAGCCATATTCCAGGCAAAGTTCTATCAGGTGTTTCCTTTTGGGATTCAGAACGGGTAAGACCTTTCTGATTTCATCAAATTTGTTTTGGTCGGATTCCTGGCCGTGTACATACTCTTGATCTTTCAAAGGGTCATAACCTGCAAGATAATCCTGATAATTCTCAAAACTGTCAAGAGAAGCCATTAAGCGGGTGAATTTATTTCTTGGAGCAGTAACATACGATATACAATCCCTTTTCATCACAAACCGTAAAAATCCTGTAATATGATCAGGCGTTTCAATCGTATTGCGGTGCAGCCACAATTTGAGGAAGGTATCCTGAACAATAGTGTCCACTACAAAATCATCCTTCAGCACTTGCCATCCAACCCAGAAAAGAAGTCTTTTGTAACGTAAATGAATATGATTTAGAGCAATGGGATTGCCGTCTTTCAGCAGTTTGTATAACTGAAAATCAGTCAACTTTCGGGGCAAAGTGTTTGTTGCTTTCATAAGCAGTCTTTTTTTTAGTTACATTATAACTAGAAGGAACTGCTAAGATTCACAGGAAGAATTCTCTACATCATCCATAATACTAACTTACTACATTTCGCCAAAATAAAAGCGTGGAACTCAACTTATTGACTAGAGGTACTGGTATACCCGTGTACGATAAGTGAGCCCACGCCGCGGTCGTGAGCTAATATACTTATCTTCTCGTACACATAAAAATTACCAGTTTTCTAGTCGAGAATCTAAGCAATAGCTTCGATTAATATTATTGAAGTATTGCAAAGTTACCATTGTTGTAACTTATATAGCAAATATAAAACATTTTTTCTATTGTAGGTTAATTCGACTACAAAATTTTATTTAAATCTCATCAATTTGTCTATTCAATGTAGATCGAAATGGATAAATTAGATTTTAGAATAGCTTTTGGGAAAAGAATAGAGATTTTTAGAAAAAAGCTTAATTTGAGTTATAGAGAGTTGGCTCAAAAGTGTGATGTTGATCACAGTAACATTAGTAAAATAGAAAAAGGGGAAGTTGATCTTAGGATCTCTACTATTCAGGAGCTAGCCAAAGGTTTAGATGTGCATCCACAAGAATTATTTAATTTTAAATTAAAATAAGAAAATTTTTCCTGAACAATTTTATTCTTAAAAATGGATAAAATACCGAAGAGCGTCGGTATTTTTGTTTTGTAAAAATCATGAGAATAACACGGGGTCCAAAATTTAGTAAGTAGGTTTTTAAATGTTTCTGTTTGCCAATTCTAATTAAAAAAAATGGTCATTTTTAAAGAGCTACAATGCAGAACAATAGAAAGTAATTGGGCTGCACATCAGGTAGAACGACAAATTTGTAAAATCTGGAACATTTGTAAGATGATAATGTTATTTATAACTTAAAGAGCATACGAAATACTACTATTATATTATTTGTATCTCAGTTTTCAATGCTGTTACGCACAGTAGAGATGACCGTGCTAAGAATTCTTCATTTTTGATGAATAAATCTGGAGGATGGAAATTATCATTCGCCTACGATCTTTCTCAGCTAGATCTATGGTAATAGGATAAGGACAGGTTATAACCAACAAGCATCTGACTAAATTAAGAAGGGTAGCCAGACTATCGGAATAAAATAAAGCTGAATTTTTTAAACAACCTGAGTTCGGGATAGAAAATGAAATATAATTTGTAAAAGATGGAAGTGACAAGGTATTACAACTCCAGAGCGATCAAATTTCCTTAATATTCAAATTCACCTCATATTTTGGTGATTCCATCACTACTACCTTACAGATAATCTTTTCCTCCTTCTTCAAAAGGAGTGTTTATTCTCTTACTTGTGGTACTTTTTAGATTCGGAATAGTGGATGTATTTGATTAGTTTTCAATCAAAAAAATGTATTTAGCCATCAACTAATTTTAAACTTTTCTCAACAAAAACATGGCTATCTTCTCAAAATGGATCAATAGTAGCTAAACGTTTGTTTAATTAATTAGGCACACCAAGCCTTTATTATGTAACAAATAGTTTCATGCAACATATTATTATACAGTAAGATAACATTATTTAAAGCTTCAATTTACGAAAAATTAACGAAAATTAATATAAAATTAAGTTAATTGAATTTTTTTTCTAAATTACATCACTGCAAATGCAGTTTTTAGAAGATAAAAGAAAACTATATTAAAAATAAGATTTGTGAAAAACTTTACAACAGTATTAAAAATTGCACCTGCATTTTTATTGGCCAGTTCCATGATGCATGCGCAGACTAAAGACTCTACAACGAAAGAGAAAGCAATCGAGGAAGTTGTATTGATTGGATATGGAAAGCAGAAAAAAACTGATTTAACGGGTTCTGTTACTGCTTTATCAACAGCCGATTTTAATAAAGGTGCTGTAACGACTGCGGAAGGACTTATTAATGGTCGTGCTGCAGGGGTAGTTATTACTCAATCTGGAACTCCTGGTAGTGAGCCGGTCATAAGAGTACGAGGTGGATCTTCTTTGAATGCAAGCAATGAGCCTTTGTTGGTTGTGGATGGTTTGCCTTTAGATGGAGTTTCGTTATCAACTATTAATCCGAATGATATTGAGTCTTTTTCAATATTAAAAGATGCAGCCTCTACGGCAATCTACGGATCTAGAGGATCGAACGGAGTCTTACTTATTACGACAAAAAAAGGAGGTAAAAAATTAAGAGTTTCACTGAACGCATTTACCACTGTAAATACTTTAGCAAAAAAAATTAGAGTTTATAGCGGTGACGAATTCAGAGCACTAATTAGTCAATATGTTCCGGATAAAACAGATCAACTTGGCGCAGCAAATACAGATTGGCAGGATGAAATTTTCAGAACATCTGTTACGAATGATATCAACGCTTCTGTCTCGGGAAGTTTATTTGGAAAAGTGCCAACCCGCTTCTCTGTTGATCACTTAGAAAATACCGGATTACTAATTACTTCGGGTTTTCAAAGAACAACCGGGAACATTGCGATAAGTCCTAGTTTTTTTGATAATCATTTAAAATTTAACCTTACCGGTACTTATTCATATACTTTTAAAAATAATGCAGATGAAGGAGCTATTGGTAATGCACTTTCTATGAACCCAACACAGTCTGTTTTTGAAGAAAACTCTATCTATGGAGACGGATATTATGAAAACAGATTGGGAAATTTTAATTCTACTACGGGAACGTATAATCCCAACGGAGTTTCGAACCCTGTAGCGCAGTTAAGAAACAAGCACGATATCCAGAATTTCAAAAGATTTTTCGGAAATATCAACATGGAATATAAATTCCATTTTTTACCGGATTTAAGATTAATTGCTAATGCAGGTTTGGATAGCAAAGAATTAGATGGTCATGTAACCACAACCAAAAATTCCAGAAACGGGTATTACTCTGTAGCCAATACTTTTGCCTATTACGGGTCAGAATCTTTCTCGGGTGAAAGTTTATTAAACAAAAATGCCAACATACAGTTGAATTATGGCAAAACTTTTGGTCAGTTCAATTTTGATGTGATGGGAGGTTATGAGTATCAAAATTATCATAAAACAAGTTTCTCAAGTGGCAATACATTTTTGTATACTTTAGATCCTGTAAATAATTTCTATAATCCAGACTCTAAACCGGATGTTAATCTACAGGCATTTTTTGGTAGGTTAAATTTAGGATATGCTAATAAATATTTACTTACGGTAAACTACAGAAGAGATGGTTCTTCGCGTTTCAGCAAAGAAAACAGATGGGGTGACTTTGGTGGTGTTGCCGCTGCATGGAAAATTTCTGAAGAAAGTTTCTTAAAAGGGAATTCTACTCTATCTGATCTAAAATTGAGAGCAAGTGTTGGTAAAACAGGACAGCAAGATATTGGTGATTACAGATATGATTACTTCAAAACCTACAATGTTTCTTCAACCTTATTTTATCAATTCGGAAATACATTTTATCAAATTGCAAAAGCCAATGGATATAATGAAAATCTGAAATGGGAAGAAAGTGTAAAGTATAATTTGGGATTAGATTTTGGATTCGCAAAAAACAGAATCACAGGAACATTAGATTTTTATTTGGCAGATACGAAAGATCTACTTTCTGTAGTACCAGAAGGACCATTGGAAAACTTAAGAATTATTGGTCCTAAAAATATTGGTAATTTACAATCTAAAGGAGTAGAATTAGGCTTGGACATCAAGGCCGTGAAAAAAGAAAATTTCACCCTGAATTTCAATTATAACGCAACCTACAATAATATCAACATTAAAGAACTTGAATTAGATAACATTGATAAAGGTGGTGTTGGCTTAGGTGCATTCATACAAACATTTAAAACAGGTTATTCTCCATATGCATTTAATGTATATCAACAGATTTATGACGGCAATGGTAAAGCAATAGAGGGCGCTTATGTAGACAGAAATAATGATGGTGAGATCACTTCCGCAGACAAGTATATTTTTAAAAAACCGCAGGCAGATGTTACAATGGGCTTCATGACCAACGCAACATTTGGAAAACATATCGATTTCTCGATGGCCTGGAGAGCCAGTATAGGAAATTATGTATATGATCAAATTTCTGCAGACAGAGCACAGCTTGGTAATATTTATAATACTGTAGACCTTACGATTAATAATGCTCCTGTAGATTTTACGAACACTACGTTTTCACAAACATATAAAGAATCTGACTATTTTGTTAAAAACGGAAGTTTTGTAAAATTAGACAATGTAACCTTAGGATATACATTTACTAATTTATTAAAAAACAATGGATCTATCAGGTTTTATACGGGGATAAATAACGTACTCATTATCACAAAATATAAAAATCTCGATCCTGAAGTATTTAATGAAGGAAGAGATGGCTCTATCTACCCAAGAGCAAGAATGTTTACTTTAGGAATCAATGCAAACTTTTAAACTTTAGAAAAAATGAAATTAAATATAGTAAAATTAAGAAACCTGGCTATTGCGAGTGTATTTCTTTTTTCGGCAACATCTTGTCTTAATGATTTGGATGTTACCGTAGATGATGATGAATTGTACACTTCCGAACAATTTTATTCCCAGCCAGAATCTTACAAACAGTTTTTAGCGAAAATTTATGCTGGTTTAGCAGTTACAGGACAAACTTCTCCCAATGGAAATTCAGATTTGGGATTAGAATCTGATGGTGGACCCAATGAAGGTTTTTCACAATACATCAGAGGATATTGGCAGCTGCAGGAACTTACAACTGATGAAGCTATTATTGCCTGGGGGGAATCTGATAATCCAGGGATTAGAGATTTAAACTTCAATACCTGGAATGCAGACAATAAATTCAATGAGGCTTTTTTTGCGAGAATATTTTTCCAGATTGGCTTGGTAAATGAGTTTTTAAGAGAAACTACTGACGAGAAATTATCTTCAAGAGCAGTTTCAGCAGATTTAAAGGCCCAAATCAAGACTTTTCGTGCGGAAGCAAGATTTTTAAGAGCGTTATCCTATTATCATGCTATTGATCTATATGGTAGAATTCCTTTTTCAACTGAAACTGATGTTATTGGTACCGGTGTGAAACCACCTGTACAGCCAAGAGATTATGTTTTCAACTATCTGATAGGAGAATTGAATGAAATAGATGGAGATTTAGCCGCTGCAAAAACAAATGAGTACGGAAGAGCAGACAAAGCTGCTGCCTGGATGCTGAAAGCTAAACTGTATCAAAATTCAAAGGTGTATACTGGCGTAGACAGAAGCACAGAAGCCTTAACAGAAATCACAAAAGTTATTGGTTCGCCATACAAAATTGCTACAATTCCTTATGCGAACTTGTTTAAAGCTGATAATAATAGTAACGGAGCACAAGAAGAGAATATTTTCCCTATCACTTTCGATGGTACTAAGACAAAAACTTACGGCGGAACTACTTTTTTAATTCTCGCAAGCTGTACAAAGCCGGTAGGAGCCACATTGGGAGTAAATGATGGTTGGGCAGGCTTTAGAACCCGTCAGGAATTTATTCAATCTACAGGAAATGATGCCAGAGTCATGAAAGTTTCAGGAAGTACCGATCCTGCGTCTATTGCAGATTATTCTAAATTTGATGAAGGAACAAAACTTATAAAGTTTTCTAATAAGACAGCCGCTGGTGCTAGCGGAAGTGATGGAATCTTTGCAGATGCAGATTTTGCGTTATTCAGAATGGGAGACGCTTATCTCATGTATGCAGAACTAGCTATCGTTAATGGAAAAGGAAGTACAGCAACTGCTTTAGGATACATCAATGCCCTAAGAACAAGAAGTGGTGTTACAAATATCACAATATCGGATATCAACGCCCTTACTTCTACTGATGCCAAAGAAATGTTTATTTTGAACGAAAGAGCTAAAGAATTATATTGGGAAGGTACAAGGAGACAAGATTTAATCAGATTAAATCATTATGCATCTGGATACACTTGGCAGTGGAAAGGAGGAATCCAAAATGGAAATTCAATTTCTCCTACCAGAGCCCTGTTCCCTATTCCGAACAAATATTTGAATATTAATTCAAACTTATCTCAAAACCCCGGTTATTAATTTTTAAAATTTAAATTAATGAAAAATATTATAAAATTTCTTTTCGCAGCGATAGCTATCATGATGGTTTGGTCTTGTGAAAAAGATGAGGATCAGGCTGTTTTATCTTTACAATCTGAGCCTACCCTTAAAGCGAGTGCAAATGCACTTACTTTGACGAGTGCAAATGCAGGTAATAATGCAATAACTTTTACCATAACTCCTGCAGAATATACGCCTGCAGTAGAAATTACAAATGTATTACAGTTTGCAGTTGCAGGTACTAGCTTTGCAAAAGTAAAAGAGGCCGGACTAAGCAATGGAACATTAACTAAAACCTATACGGTATTAGAATTTAATGCTTTAATGTTAAATCTCGGATTAGCTTCTGGTGTAGCTTCTGATGTAGATGTAAGATTGAAAACTACTGTAGGAAAAGGATCTCCTGTTTACTCATCAGTACAGAAAATTTCGGTTAATCCTTATGCATTGATTTCTTACATCTATGCTCCCGGGAAATATCAGGGATGGGATCCGATTACGGCAAATACTCTTGTGTCTCCTACCTCAGATGGAATTTATGTTGGTTACATCAAATTTTTGGCAACTGCAGATAATGGCCTTTCATTCAAAATAAATCCACAGAAAAACTGGGATAATTCGTATGGAACAAACAGCCAGTTCTCGCCAGCGACCACTACAATTCCTATTTTGTATAATGCAGGTGGTGACATCGTAGCTCCGGGACTTGGTTATTATCAAGCTACAGTAAACACGAATACCAATACCCTAAAAATGATTCCTTACCAAATGAGTTTAATAGGATCTGCAACGCCGGGCGGTAATTGGAATACAGACATAGACATGGTTTGGGACAATACTCAGTTGAAGTGGACCGCGACAGCTACTTTTTTAGCAGGGGAATTTAAGTTCAGACTTAATCATGACTGGAGCCAGCCAAACTGGGGAGGTTCTGGTGGAATTGCTTCGACTTCCGGAGCTAATTTAACGATTTCAGCAGGTCAGCACACGGTAACTTTCGATCCGTACGAACTTACATACACCATCAATTAGTAACAATTAATTCTTTAAATCTGTTGCGCTAAAGCAACAGATTTGTTTTACTTTTAAAGTTTATATAAATATCTTTATGAAGAAAATGACAATCGGAGCGTTTTTGCTCTCAATGATGTTTGGAGGTGCCCATGCACAATCTTTAAAATCGCCGGACGGAAAATTTGAAATGGATTTTCAGTTGAAACAGGGCGTTCCTTATTACAATCTTAAATACAATGGTAAACAGGTAGTTGAAGATTCTAAATTAGGTTTGAGAATTTTTAAAGAATCTTCAATAAAATTTGCTTCCGAAATTGCAAAACCTGAAGATGCAAAATTCGATTTAAATAGTGGTTTCGCAAAAACTGATGAAAAGAGAGATTCGAAAAACGAAACCTGGCAGCCGGTTTTGGGTGAAAAGAAAAATTATATCAACAATTACAACGAATTGGCAATCACGCTTAATCAGGCAAGTACAGACAGAAGCATCATTGTGAAATTCAGACTATTCAATGACGGACTTGGATTCAGATATGAGTTTCCACAACAGAAAAACTTAAACTACTTCGTGATTCGTGAAGAAGATTCTGAAATCGATTTTCCTACTGACATGAAAGCCTGGTGGATGGTTGCAGATTACGATTCTCAGGAGTATAAATATCAGGAAACCAAAGTTTCTGAAATTCCTTCAAAATGGTCGCAGGCAGCTGATGCCAATGCATCACAGACCTTAATTAAAAACGCAGTGCAGTCGCCTTTGATGCTGAAAAAAGAAGGCAAAGAACCACTTTACATCAACGTTGCCGAGGCAGCGGTTTTAGATTATCCGGCTTCCCACTTGGAAGTGGATGCTGAGAATTTCAAATTCAAAACCCATCTTACGGCCGACAGACAAGGAGCGAAAGGATATATGCAGACTCCTATGGTTACGCCATGGAGAACAATTATCGTTGCTCCGAAAGCAGAAGACGTGATGGATTCTAAAATGATTTTTAATCTTAACGAACCTACAAAATATACCGACACCTCTTATATCAAACCAACAAAATACATGGGTGTTTGGTGGGAAATGATCATCGGAAAGTCTCAGTGGGCATACGGACAACCGGAATCTAATGTACGTCTAGGTCAGACTGATTTTACAAAGCTGACACCCAACGGAAATCATGGCGCCAACAATACCAAAGTAAAAGATTATATCGATTTTGCCTCTGAAAATGGCTTCCAAGGTCTTTTGATCGAAGGCTGGAACGTGGGCTGGGAAGATTGGTTCGGCCGTTCAAAAGAATACGTTTTCGATTTCATCACGCCGTATCCGGATTTTGATATTAAAATGCTGAATGAATATGCACATTCAAAAGGTATTGATCTGATCATGCACCACGAGACTTCAGGCTCTGCAACCAACTATGAAAGATGGGCAGACAAGGCATTCCAGCTCATGAATAAATACGGTTACAAATCTGTGAAAACGGGTTATGTGGGAGATGTTATTCCAAGAGGTGAACACCATTATTCACAGTGGATGATCAATCATTATTACAGAATCGCTGAAAAAGCCAACGAATACAAAGTAATGGTGAATTCTCACGAATCGGTGCGTCCTACGGGAGAAAGCCGTACCTATCCGAATTACATTTCTGCGGAAGCAGCTCGTGGAACAGAATATGAGGCTTTCGGAGGAAATAATCCGGATCACCAGACGATTCTTCCGTTTACAAGATGGATGGGAGGTTCTATGGATTACACGCCGGGAATTTTCCAAACCAAGTTAGATTACTACTTCCCTGGTGACAAACGTTTTGTGAAAACTACACTGGCAAAACAATTGGCACTTTATGTGACGATGTATATGCCACTTCAGATGGCTGCCGATCTTCCTGAAAACTACAAAAAACACATGGATGCTTTCCAGTTTATCAAAGATGTCGCTGCAGATTGGGATGATACCAAAATCTTATCAGCTGAACCGGGAGATTACGTCATCACCGCAAGAAAAGCAAAAGGTACCGAAAACTGGTTCGTAGGAGGAATTACCGACGAAAACAAACGTGAATACACTGTAGATTTCTCTTTCCTTGAGAAAGGAAAAAAATATGAGGCCGTAATTTATGAAGACGGTAAAGATGCAGATTATATCGACAATCCTCAAAGCTACAATATCTACAAAAAGCAGATTACGAGCAAGTCTAAAATTCCTTTCAAAATGGTAAGAAGCGGAGGTTTTGCAATCTCTATCAAACCTGCGAAATAAAACATTCTTCTCTTTGAAGATAGATTTGGGTGTAGCGATAATTACGGGTAGTTTTATGCTCAATTTCTGTTTTGAGAAGCTGTTTCCCGCTCTCCACTGTATCTTTTTTGTTGCCCGGCTTTTGCCAAAAACAAAAAAGGATGTCGTTGCGATCGGGGCTAACAGACTCCATAAATTCAAACTTTGTCAAGGTTTAAAAGCCCTGACAAAGTTTTTTTTGTAAATTTAAAATCTAAGAAACCGACGGAATTATTTGCAGAAAGTCGGTACTCCGCCAGTGACTACATGAGAAACGTTCTTATATCGGTTTACTAATCTTCATCTAACCTTTATGAAAAAAATATACACCATTTGTGCTTTATCGGCAGCTTCGATTGCTTTTGCACAGATTCAGAAAGTAGAACCCGCATTTTGGTGGAAAGGAATGAAAAATCCTGAAATCCAAATTCTTATTTACGGAAAAGACATCGCAAATAATGAAATAGAAATATCAAACGGAATCAAACCTACAGATATTCAGAAAGTGGAAAACCCGAACTACCTTTTTGTGACTGTCAACACCAACGAGATCAAAGATTCCAGTTTTAAAATCAATCTCAAGAAAGGGAAGAAAAATATTAGTTCATACACTTACGAACTGAAGCAGAGAAAACCCAATTCAACCAACAGAGAATCTTTTACCTCAAAAGATCTCATGTATCTCATTATGCCGGACCGCTTTGCCAACGGTGATGAAAAGAACGATTCACAACCCTATCTCACTGAAAAAGTTAACCGAAGTCTTCCTAACGGTCGCCATGGTGGAGATTTGCGAGGTATTATCAATAATCTCGATTATCTTCAAAATCTTGGAGCTACCGCAATATGGTTAACTCCGGTGAATGAGGATAATGAAAAAGTATATTCTTATCACGGCTATGCCCAGACCGATTTATATAAAATCGACGGACGATACGGAATGAATGAAGAATATCAGGAACTTTCACAAAAACTCAACAAAAGAAATATGATGCTGGTGATGGATTATGTGACCAACCATTGGGGAGTTTCGCACTGGCTCATTAAAGATTTGCCTACAAAAGACTGGATTCACTGGTCTGAAGATGGTGATAAAGGATTCAAACGTTCCAACTATAAAATTACTTCGCAATTCGATTTAAATGCTTCCGAAGCAGACAAAAAATTGGCTTTAGACGGATGGTTTGACACTTCGATGCCAGATATTAATCAAAGCAATCCATTGGTTTTAAAATATTTAACCCAGAATGCAATCTGGTGGATAGAATATGCAGAATTAGGCGGCTTCCGTGTGGATACTTATCCGTACAACGACAAAGAAGCTATGGCCATATGGGCGAAAGCCATCACCGACGAATATCCGAAGTTCAACATTGTGGGAGAAACTTGGCTAAGCTCTGCCGTACAAATTTCCGCATGGCAAAAGGATTCAAAAACGGGAGAGGCTGCGAATTACAATTCAAATTTACCATCGGTTATGGATTTTCCACTGTATGATGAACTTCCGAAAGCCATTAAAGAAAAAGAAGGCTGGAATAATGGGATGAATAGAATTTACAACAGTTTCACCAATGATTTCCTCTATCCAAACATTAATAACGTTCTCGTTTTCTTTGAAAATCACGATACCGAAAGGTGGAATGAAATTTTTAATGATGATCCAAAAGCCTACAAATTGGCGATGACAATGATCTCAACCGTCCGTGGAATTCCTCAGATCTATTACGGTTCCGAAATCGGAATGCGGGGCGATAAAAACAAAGGCGGTGATGCAGATATCCGAAGAGATTTTCCGGGTGGTTGGATATCGGATAAACAAAACGCTTTTAATGTTGCATCTCAAACTTCACAGCAGAAAGAGTTTTACAATTTCACTCAGAAGTTATTGAACTGGAGAAAAAGTAAAGATGTCATCCACAAAGGAAAAACTAAGAATTTCGTTCCACAGAATGATGTTTTTGTATATTTTAGATACAACGAAAAAGAAACAGTTATGGTTGTGATCAATAATAATGAAAAGGAAGAAGTTTTAGATTTAAAACGATTTTCCGAAGCCATAAAATCTTCCACAAAAGGAAAAGAAATCATTACTGAAAAGGAAATTTCACTAAAAGATAACCTAATTGTTCCTGCTAAAACCTCGATGATTATTGAACTCAATTAAACGTCTAAAGTTTAAAAAACATAAAATATACAAAATCATGTCTAAAAAAATAAAACCAAATCTTTCCATGGCTCAGATCATCAACATGAGCATGGGATTTTTAGGAATTCAGATGGCTTTTGGGCTTCAGAATGGTAATGCAAGCCGTATTCTTGGAAATTTTGGTGCAGATGTGCATGAGCTTTCTTGGTTTTGGCTTGTGGCTCCGATTACCGGACTAATTGTTCAGCCTATCATCGGTCACATGGGAGATAACACCTGGAGTCCGTTAGGTCGTAGAAAACCTTATTTCCTGATAGGGGCAATTCTCTGCGCCATTGGTTTGGTTTTACTTCCCAATGCAGCTTCTGCAACACAGATGATGGCTGCTAATGTTCTGCTTTTGGCAGTGATTTTCCTTGCGATGATGGATGCTTCCATTAACGTTGCGATGGAACCATTTCGTGCGCTAGTAGGTGATATGCTTCCAAAACATCAGGGCACGTTGGGATTTTCAATACAGACGATTTTAATTGGAATTGGTGCTGTAATCGGATCTTATCTGCCGGATTGGCTCACCAAATTAGGTGTTTCGAATGTAGCAAAAGAAGGTTTCGTTGCCGATAATGTGATCTATGCATTTTACTGCGGTGCAGTAATTCTTCTGCTGACGATTATTTACACAATCATAACAACGAAAGAATATTCTCCCAAAGAATTTGCCGAGTTTGATGGTGGAAAAGAAATCGTTGAACAACCGTCAAAGTTTTCAGATATCTTTAATGATTTTGCTAAAATTCCGACCATAATGAAAAAGCTGGGAATCGTTCAGTTTTTTTCATGGTTTGCATTGTTTACGATGTGGGTTTTCACAACAAGTGCTTTAGCTACACATCATTTCGGACTTTCTCCCCAAGACACACATTCCGTTGCTTTCAATAAAGCAGGAGATCTTACAGGAAAGTTATTTGGAATTTACAATCTTTGGGCAATTCCTTTTGCGTTTCTTTTAACACCGATTGCCAAACGGATTGGTAAAAAACAAACCCATGCTTTTGCCCTGGCTTGTGGAGGGTTGGGTTTGATCTCAATGTATCTCATAAAAGACATTTCACTGCTCTGGATTTCCATGATCGGATTAGGCTTTGCCTGGGCAAGTATTTTGGCTATGCCTTATGCTATGCTGATTGACGCCATTCCACAGCGAAAAATGGGCGTATTTATGGGGATTTTCAATTTCTTTATCGTTATTCCACAAATCATCAACGGAGTATTTGGTGGTTTAATCGTAAAAGGTGCATTCGGAAATTATGCTATGGGCTACGTAGTTGTAGGAGGAATTTGTATGCTTTTGGGTGCTGCACTCACAATGATTTTCATTAAAACTGATGATTCAAATTCTCATGAAATAGAAGAAGAAATTCAGCAGGTGCATTTTTAGGATGAAAGATTTAAGATTTTATAGGTAGAAATATACTCTTTTCCACGCAACTCATTAATGCTAATTATATAACTGTAGGTTAAAAATAAAACTAGCAAACTGAGAAAAGTATTACAAAAAAATTCACAGATAAAATAGTGTAATATAGTTAGTTCATCATATAAATAGATTGTCGAAAATCAGACAAACAATTCATTTTTCATCTGTGAAATGATTGTTATTCAAAAAATTCACAATCTTTTCCATGTACTAAAGAACCTGTTATTAAATTGATCTTAGCCGAAAGAAGATTAAAAAATAAAATTCAAGCCATAAAACCAACACAAACGATGAATCCTTACTCCGTAACATTTCACACTAGTGAACATTTAATATTCAAGATAATTTCTATTCTTCTCGCCCTTTTTGTGGTTGGAAATTGGATTCATAATTCTCATGTAAAAGTATTTTACGCATAATAGTCGCTGCAACCGGTAGTATTTTGAGATTTTAAAGCATGTAAATTTTGAAATCTTATTTTTTCAAATTACTTTATCAAAATCTCGTATCATTAAACAAAGTTTCATAAATTTACGTAGTATGAGTTTAATGTAACAAATTATGAAAATAGGATATGCACGGGTTTCAACCAAAGACCAAAATTTAGATTTGCAAATTGAAGCCTTAGAAAAAGCAGGTTGTGAGAAAATTTATCAGGAGAAAATTTCCGGTGCAACAAAAAATCGCCCTGAGCTTGACAAGATGGTTGAGCATTTCAGAGAAGGTGATGAACTTTATGTTTGGAGATTGGATCGGTTGGGTAGAAGTTTGAAAAACTTTATTGATCTTGTCTTAAGTTTGAGTGATAGAGGAATTATAATAAAAGGTCTTGTGGATGGTGTAGATACTTCAACTATTAATGGGCGACTATTTTTGAATCTTATGGCTTCTTTAGCTGAATATGAAAGAGAATTAATAAGAGAAAGAACCAACGCAGGATTACAATCAGCCCGAGTAAGAGGTAGACTTGGTGGCAGACCTAAAGGCTACACTGCAGAAACAATTTCTAAACTTTTACTTCTGCGCACTATATATAAAGATGTCACGAAACGTCCTGAAGATATTTATAAACCTTTCGGATTGACTAGGGCCACTTTTTACCGATATGCTAAAATTCTGGATCATCATACAGATGAAGAAATTAAAAAAATGGGAATTAAAAAGTGAAATGTTCGCCAATCCAAAGATAGATTTGACCGAAATAAGACTATGTGAAACTAATAATCAATTCATTAAAATAATATTTTATATTAGTAGCACAAATGGCTTTGCGAATATCATATAGTTTGGATTGACGCAATGCGTAAATTTGGAAGTTGTGTGCAAGGCTAAACGACCTATTCATCCAAACTTTAGCAAACAATTTTTGAAATAGAAATGTAATATATTTACAATTCCAAAATGTTTTAAAACAACACTATTATGGACATTACAAATTTTCCAGAAGATTTATTTGAAAATAACTACACGGACACTTCAGACCTGCAAATTGCTAATTACGAAGTATATAAACATGTTTCCAAAAATAAGATTAACCTAAACAAAAATGTATTCAGTTTTTTGTTGGATGGACAAAAGGACATTCACTTTTCTAATGACATCGTTTCGATAAATCCTGCACAATCCTTACTTCTTGCATCGGGGAATTTTTTAACAACAGAAATTGTAGGGGCAAATAGTTATAGTTGCCTACTCTTTTTCTTTTCTCAAAAAAACATTAATGATTTTTTATTGAAATATGGGCATTTATTTAACCCAAAAGACTTAAATAAAACAACGAACAATAGTCCCTATTTCCTTATCAAAAAAGACAATTTTATTATCCATTTTATTAATTCTATTCAACAAATTTATGGCTTGAATCAAACAATCTCACAAAAGATTCTGGAATTGAAATTTGAAGAAATTATGCTATATCTGGCTGATAAGTATGGGCAAAGTTTTTTTGTTTATCTACATTCATTATTAATCAATGAAAGAGAATTATCTTTTAAAATGGTCATTGAAAAAAATCTGTACACGAGTTTGAATATTGACGAGGTTGCTTTTCTATGCAACATGAGCCTGTCTACTTTTAAGCGGAAATTTTTACAATTATATCAAGAGTCTCCAGGAAAATGGTTTCAACTAAAACGGCTCAACAAAGCCAAAAAATTATTGCTTAATAATGAAGCAACCCCATCAGAAATCTATATGGACTTTGGTTATGATAGCTTATCAAATTTTAGCACAGCCTTTAAAAATGAATTTGGTTACAGTCCAAAAAACATGATGAAAACTTGACCTTTTTTCATAAGTTTTTGAACTAAATAAAAAAGCACCACAAGTTTAAAGGTGCTACATTTGTTAAAACAAAATTGGTTTAATTTAAAAAATAAAAAGACATGAAAAAATTAGGATTATTAGTTCGACTAGAAGCAAAAGCAGGAAAAGAAAAAGATGTTGAAGCCTTTATCACAAGTGCATTGCCACTTGCTAATGAAGAAACGGGTACTATTACATGGTATGCGTTCCGTATTGACGCTTCTACATTTGGCATTTTTGACACTTTTTCAGATGAAGAGGGCAGAGAAGCACATCTTGGTGGTAAGATTGCAAAGGCGTTAATGGAAAATGCACCTGAATTGTTGGCTACTGCACCATCTATTGAGAAATTGGATGTTTTAGCGGCTAAATAAATACACCACAATTATTATAAAATGGCTGCCTGTCAAAGTTCTGTAAAGGAATTTGGACAGGTTGCCTTTGTTTACAAAACAGCTTGATAATAAATTAAGCGTAGAATGACGAAGAAGCCCAGCACACAATAACAAAGGGTTTTGCAATAGTGCGGAGGGAAAGCAAGTTTGAAGATTTCAGATTTGCCGAAGATTAATTTATAATAGAAAAAGTTTGCATTTTTAGCCGCACCATCGCCAATACGTAACCGTTGTGTACAATTAAATTAAAAAAGAGGTGAATTTAGAAGAAATAGTTAGGGCAACCTATGAAGAGGTTAAAAATACAGATGACAAAGGACGATTGGCATCTTATATTCCTGAGTTGGTTAACGTTGATTCGGAAAGTTTTGGAGTATTTATATCAACAATTGACCACACTAATTTTGGTATTGGCAATTTTAACGAAAAATTTTCGATTCAGAGTATTGCAAAAGTACTTTCACTAAGCTTAGCATATAGTATTCTTGGCGAGAAAATTTGGACAAGACTTGGAGTAGAACCTTCAGGAACAGCATTTAATTCTCTAGTTCAACTTGAAGCAGATAAAGGCATACCTCGAAATCCCTTTATAAATGCTGGAGCAATTGTTATTTCAGATATTCTACTTAGCAATCTGAAAAACCCAAAAGAAGAATTTTTATCTTTTATTAGAAGCATTTCCAATAATTCAGAATTAAACTATTCACGCAAAATAGCTGCTTCAGAAAAAAGCGTAGGATTTCGAAATGTGGCATTATGTAATTTCATTAAATCCTTTGGAAATATTGAAAATGAACCCTCAGATGTTCTTGACTTCTATTTTGATCTTTGCTCTCTTGAAATGAATTGCAAAGAGCTTTCAGAATTATTTTTGTTTTTAGCAAACAATGGCTGTAACATATTTGCTAACAATTCGATACTTACCAAAAGCCAATGCAAAAGAATAAATGCACTAATGCAAACTTGTGGCTTATATGACGAATCTGGAGAATTTGCCTTTAAAGTTGGACTTCCTGGAAAGAGTGGTGTTGGAGGAGGGATTGTTGCAATCCATCCAAATCATTATGCGATTGCAGTTTGGAGTCCGAAATTGAATGAAAAAGGAAATTCATATAAAGGGATGAAATTTCTTGAAGAGTTTACAACAAAATCTCAGTTATCGATATTTTGAGATGAAATAGCCATGATTGGAACAAATCACCAACCGAAGATGATATTATAACCAATCTGGCGTATTCCATGTGACCCATAAAAATAAATAATAACACATGAAAACTGTACACAATAACTAAGCTTTCGTTTTGTCCGCAGGACAAGAAATGAAAGCCCGTTGAACGGAAGCTCCGGGAGCTTTTTTGGCCGTCTATGGAGTTTTCGATTTTAGGATTTAGGGTAACAAAGCAGTTTTTTGGAATGACTGCTTTTTTTTGTGGCATTTGGTAGCCTTTATGAGTGGTTTTCTGCAGGTTTTTCTTCGCTGCAGCATATAAATTCCCTTACCCGCAAAGGTTATTTTGCAGACAATGGTTGGATAACGAAAAGAAATTCCTGCGGCGGACCGCGCTGCCCGAAAACAGCAATGGTAATAAGGTTTCCCGCTTTGCAGCAGCGGCATTTCCGGAGCAGCGTTTTGGGTGTTACCTCCGGGATCTTGATCTTTAAATCGGATTGCAGTGCCTGCAGTTTCCCACGCTTCCAGCTGCTGCTCAGGATGCCGTAATGCCGGATCCTTACAAATCTTTTCGGTAAAATATGCATCGAAAACCTCCGGACAAACTCCGTGTTTGCAAGAGTCATTTCCTTTTTTTCGCCGCCTTTGCGGTAATCCTTGTACTCAAAACGGACCTGCTGATCCGTCACTTCTTTTATGCGGTGATTGCTGATGGCGACTTTGTGAGTGTATCTCCCCAAGTACTCGATCACCTGTTTCGGGCCGCCAAAAGGCCGCTTGGCATATACGACCCAGTTCTTGGTGAAGAGTTTCTCCATTAAATCCCGGTCAGTAATTCCACAAGTTCTTAAGGATGCCACAAACTTGGCTCTGAACACTTTGCTCAGCGCTTTTACCGCAAAGAGGTATTTGTTGGTTCTTACTTTCTTTCTCCATTTTCCCTGTATCGTGAGGCCACCACCCGGAACAATGCAGTGCAGATGCGGATGAAGACTCAGGTTTTGTCCCCACGTGTGCAAAACACCAATCATGCCCAGCTGCAGGCCTTCGGTTTTGCCGAACTGGTTCAAAGTGGCCCAGGCGGCCTCAAACAGGATCTTGTAAATAAGTTGGGGCTGGGATATTGCGAGCCCATTCAACTCCTCCGGCAGGGTAAAAACCACATGGTAATAGCTGCAGGGCAAGAGGTCCTGTTCGCGCTTCTGGATCCATTCTTCCCGTTTATGACCCTGGCACTGCGGACAGTGCCGGTTACGGCAGGAGTTGTAACTGATGGAAAGATTTCCGCAACCATCACACGTATCAATATGACCACCCAAGGCAGAAGTCCGGCAGTTGGACAATGCCCGCAATGTCTTTTCCTGATGAACGCTGAAGTTTTGGGATGATAAATTGATTTTGCGAAGAACTTCTGCTACATTCGCACCTTTACTTCGGGCCTGCATTCCTGCTGCATAAAGTAAATACCGTATCCAAAGGACTGTGCGGTTTTTGGTCCGAGAGCTGGCACACATGAAGATATTCCATTGTACTTTCAATACGCTCATGACCCAGAAGTTTCTGCACCATAATGATCGGAACACCGTCTTCCAGCAGATGAGTCGCATAGCTGTGTCGTAGCGTGTGGGTGTGCACCTCTTTGGTGATGCCTGCTTTTTTAGAGATGGTTTTTATTACCCACTGCACGCCACGCTGACTGTAGCGGGAATCGAAATCTTTTCTATTCGGAGCTAAAACATCAATATCTTCGATATTCCTGTTTTGATTGCCATTAAACAGATACTGATTAGGATTCTCAATACTGATAAAGGTTTTCAGTCCACGGATCAAATGTTCCGACAAAGGAACATACCGGTCTTTGCTCCCTTTACCCTGAACAACATGTAACATCTTCCGGTCAAAATCCAGATGCTGAAGTTCGATATTCCTTACTTCCATACACCGCAGTCCACAGCCGTAAATAAGTCCGATGAGCAGTTTATGTTTCAGGAGTTCGGCGGATTGAAGCATACGCCAGATCTCTTCCCGACTCAGGATGACAGGAAGCTTTTTCACTTGTGGAATAGCGGGAAGATGCAGAAAACTATAAGGCAGGCCTTCCGTTTTCAATAAAAAGCGAAGTCCGTAAACGGTGTGTTTAAAGTAAGTTTGGGAAGGAGTTTTGGAGCGTTGCTGCAGTTCAAAAAGATAATCTTTGACCTGTTCGGGATCCAACTCGGTAGGCAGGGTTTTAAAATGCAGTGCCAGGGCTGTCACATGGCGGGAATAATTGTCGAACGTTCTGGGGCTCCTGCCCAAGATCGAAATATTCCTTTCGAAGCGTTGCAGCAGTTCGGCAAAACCACTAACTTCGCTCGAGGCACGGTTCAGAATTTTGTTTACCCTTAACTCCTCCGGAGATTTTTTTTTGAGCCATTTTATAGATTTTTTTTTGTTTAACCAAAGTTAATAAAACAGCGAAGGGAAAAGCTACCGGAGGTTTAGTTCAACAAGGATTTTGCAATAGTGGGGCGAAACTGCAAAGTTCAACGGCAGTTCTTCGGTTCAAATTTTGTTCAAAATTGAAGATTTGTGCTTCGAATGCCCCACCATCGCAAAGGAGCCCCGAAACGTTCTAGATCAAATAAAGTCTCAAAAAACGATTCAATACTTTTTGAATATTAAGATTTATTCTTACATTGTTCGATAAATAATAAAAATATTGTATGAAGTTAAAATGCACTAACAGCGGTTTAATTTACGTCAAACAGACAATTATTGTTAGTATTAAAAGACCAAATTCTTTAGAAGGTGCAAAAGTATTAGGAAAGCCAGTTTTAATAAACGTTTGCAATGTTGTTTTTTTAAGTCACAATAATGATGGAAAAGTTACTTTCTTCATGCAAAATGGTTTTGAAATATCACTTAATATATTTTTCTCGGAAGCTGAGCAGATTTTGAATAGCGCAATGCAAGGCAAAGAAGATGAAATAAATTGATAATAAAAATTAGAAGTAATTGCTTTTAAAACTCCTGTAACACTCAATGAATATCAGAAAACGATGAGAAAAATGATTTGTAAAATTTCGTAAATTTGAATAATGCCTGAAATTTTAAACAATACTATCCATGATTGAAACTTATGAAAATTATATTAACCGTTTTTTTACTTGTTACAGCGATATGTTCCGCTCAAAGTTTGAAATTTGAGAATTCAGAATTTGAAAAAATAGTATTAGCAAAATATCCTGAAATTGACTCAAACAAAAACAATCGTATTGAACAAAATGAAGCTGAAAGTCTGGAAAAACTAAGTTTAATGGAAACAAACTTAACAAATGCAAATGACGTACGGTATTTCAGAAATTTGACCTATTTATCACTTACAATCAACAATATTGAAGAATTTATAATTAAGGATTTTTTTAAATTAGAGAAATTATATATCGCAAGAAATAAGTTGAATAAACTTGAAATTAATAATCTACCATTATTAAATGAATTCGCTTGTGGTTTAAATCAATTAACAACAGTTAAAATTAAAAACTGTCCTAATATTTTATCTTTAAATATGATATTTTTTTCTTAAAAACTGTAGTAATCATAACTTCTCTTCTGCAAAATCTAAAATATTTATAATTGCTTTTTCAATTTTTTTTCTTCCATCATCAGATTTTGTATCTATTCCGCAGAAATGACTTCCATTTGTAGATGCACATAAACTAAGATGGTAAATTCCCGCTTCTAATACAGCGATAATCGCTCTGTATTCTTCAGATTTTTGATGTGATTTTAAAAATAAAGCTTCTCTGGATTTTTCTTTCTGTTCAAAAAGCTTTTTTATTTCTGTTCGATTTTCTGATAGTTGCCAGAGAATAAGTTTTTGAAGTTCCTTATTTTTTCTTAAATCGTTGTATTGACTAAGTAAAGCCAATTTTAGCAACTCATTTCCATGAACTTTCATATCTACATTGGCTGTTTCTTCATCAGCAGTATTCCAGTAATCTTTTGATTTAAGGTATTCATCAATAAGTTTATCCGTACTTCCAAAATATTCATAAATAAGTTTTTTGTCATAACCGGCAACTGCTGCGATTTTACTAACCATCAATCCTGAATACCCTTTTGTTTTCAAAATTTTTCCGACTGCATCTAATAGCCTTTGTTTCGTCTTTCCCTTATCCCTAATTGGTCCCTGAACAATTTTTCTCATTGTATTTGAATTTATTGTGAATGCTAAAAGCAGATTACTTTATTTTTATTTTACTGAAACGATAGCAATAATTTAAATACCCAATAGTTTTATAATTTATAAATAAAGGGTTAAAACAATTCGAGTTTTAACCCTTCTATGTAAAATTTGTGTAAAGGAGTATAAAACGATTCCCTATACAAATATAAAATTTTTAATGAACCGCTGATACATGATACGATAGCAAATTAATTAATTATTGTCAGTGCTGGGGGAATGTCTTTTTAGGTGTTTTACCCAATCTATCTACATTTTAATGATTAATTAATACTAACATCTATATAGTTTATAGCAATTATTTTTAGCAAAAGATTTTACCATTCTCAATTTTTACAGCATCATTAGTTTGCATTTTTTTAATAGTCCTGATTACTGTTTCTACTCTCAATCCTGTCAGATTGGCTATCTGCTGACGTGTTAAAGGAACTTGAAAGGAAAAGGGTTTTTTGCAATTATTATCTCGTTTAAGGATGTTTAATATTGCTTGAATTTTGTTAATTGGGTCTGCCGCTGCAAGATTAAGCATCATAAAGTACTTATCATACAGACAAGATGAAAAGTATTTCAAAAACATAGAAGAAAGATGATCGTTATCTTCTAACAACTTATAAAAGTCATTTTTCCGAAGCTTTAAAATACTACATTGAGTAATAGCAATACCTGTTACATTGTAAGGCTTAGTATTAAAAAGGAATGATTCTGCAAAACATTCTCCCGTTGTCATAATATTTTGAATGAGCTCTTTACCATCATCAAATAAATTTTGCAATCCAACAGTTCCGGTAAAAACCTGAAAATAAAAATTAGGATCTGAACCTTCGGAAAAGATAGTTTCACCTGATTGAAAATCTGAAAAATCTGCTCCGTATTTTAATAAAAGATCTTCACTGATTATCATAACTAAAAAATTAAAGTTTAAATATGGTATTATTAGTTTGTGGTCGAGTCCAAAAACTAAACCATTTTTGCAGTGAATATGATAAAAAATTTTTATTATTACATTTATAAAGTCAATAAAAATATTTTACTTAATAACCATAAATAATCTCAAAAAACGATCAAAAAAATACTTAATTTCTGATTATTTAAAACAAAATATTCGGTTTAACATGTCCTGAAGCTCCCTTAGCAAGAAAAACAACTTTCCGGTTTAATGATTTTGCCTTTTCCAATGCTTTAATTGCTTTCTGACGTTCGATTTCTTTTGTAATACCAGATGTGTTCTCTAAGTTATTCGAATTTTTCATATTTAATGGGATGTTTAAATGACTTACTGTATTATAGCATAAAGCAGACCATTAATAAAAATTATGACGGTTTTGTAGAATAATATTATCTTATATAGTATCTACCTGAGTAAATACACATTTTAGAATATTTAAGAAATAATAGTATAATATTGCAATCTCAAAAAATGATATCTTTAGAATAGGCAATCTAACATCATTTTTGCTGATATATTTTTGATAATGTGAGTATGGATCTAAGTGGAAAGTTTTTATATTTTTGTAACGGTCAGTCAGCTGAAAAGTATAATCTATTTTATTGTAGACAGGTATGAAACTTCCCGAAGAATTTGTAGATGAGTATGTAAAAGAAGTCCTGTACAACACTTCTTTGAGAAATCTCCAAAATGAAGAATGGAAACTCATCGAAGGTTTTGAAAATTATGCCATTTCAAACTATGGGCGGTTAAAGAGCAGAGAACGTTTTATTTCTCTTCCAACAGGACACGATTGGAAGCTGCCGGAGTTAATAATGAAACTAATTTTTGTGAAGCAATCAAATGCTTATCTTAAAAGCAATAGCTATAATGTTCATTGTACCTTATCCCTGGAAGGTAAAAAATATAGAAAATCAGTAGCCCGTCTGGTATATTATCATTTTATAGAAAGGTTTGATTTGAATGACCGGCGCATTACAATTATCTCAAAGGACGGTAACGGACTTCATGTTCATTCCTGTAATTTATTAAAGGTTTCAGCAAGCGAAAGAAGCTTAAGAATATTCACAGGTAATAGAGCAAGAAACCGCCATGTTATCTATCAGCAACCGGTTAATCAATACACAGTAGAAGGTAAATTGGTTTCTTCATTTGACAGTATTTATGAAGCTGCTAAACAAATAGGACAAAGTGCTGAATCTATCATGGATGTTATCCATAAAGAATTTTTGACAGCTGGTGGATTCCGTTGGTTTCTGCAATCCTATATTCCCGAGAAAGCAGATTTTACAGTGAGTGGCCAAGGTGATAGTAAACCTGATGTGTTTAATGTCTCTCTTTGGAAAAAACTGGGAAAACCAAGTGTTGATCATAAAAACCCTCCTGCATGTATGAATATGTCTTTACATGATATGCCGGATGAAGGATGGAAGCCTATTCCTGGTTTCGATGAAAGGTTCTTGATATCTGATAAAGGGAGGGTTAAAAGGACGGAGGGATGGACAGTAGCAGGTAGAAGAATCTTTCTAAAAGAACAAATCTTAGCCCAATTTGTACATACTGACGGAACTCATCAGTCTCTGTACACAATTTTGAACTATAACGGCAAAAAAAAAGCTATTACAATTGCCAAACTTTTATTTTACTGTTATGTAAAAGAATTTGATATATTTGGTCAAACCTTTCTTGTCATAAACAATAATTATCCGTTTTGGAACTTGGATCACAGCAAACTGTCGCTACACTCAATACATTCAGTGCTAAAAGGAAAAATATGAAATCACCTTTTCGCTTTAGGCGCAATGATAATATAAGTAATTGGTCTCAGAAAACGATAGATTGCCAAGACGCAACTCCTTATTAAACTGCGCTATTTTTTTTTGATGATAAGATCTTGGGTGGCATTTGAATTCATATTTATTCAAATTTATCATATAAAAGCACCTAATACTCCTTCGGACATTAACTAACTGCGATTTCGAAGATATCTGCTTCAAGCATCGACAGATTTCTTATTAAGAATAAAAGAGGAAAACGTATCTATACCTGAAAGGGCGTCTGAGATTCTTATCTTTACAACCCTAAATCAACCAGAAGTGCATGCGTAACCCTAAAAAAAGGAGATGATTCCCGGTAATAAAAAACCACCGGGAGCATGAAGTTCAAAAGTAAATACTTAAGATAATTCATACTCCGGACGGTTTAATAGAATTGACGGGGTCTTTTACTGATGATGGGATTCGTCATCATGTGCGTGGAGCTCTTTCAAGTGTTTTTTACGGTTCAGTGAAAAGACAAACCAGACAAAGGCAAAGAGTCCGACGGCAAAAATCGTGTCGCCAATAATACGGAGCCATTTGATGTTATCCATTCCGGGACCTTTCAGAAACTCCGCAGAGCGGGCATACCACATTCCTTTATTTACACTGGCAATGGCCTGCAGGATCCCCATTGGCAACAGGCTCAAGACGAGCATCAGCATCAGTCCGATATTAATGGACCAGAAGGCAAAACCAATCAGCTTATCATTCCATTTCTGTATACGGTACATGCTACGGAGTGTAAAAAGCATAAGACCGATACCGAGCATTCCGTACACCCCAAATAAGGCTCCATGGGCATGTGCCGAGGTGGTGTTTAACCCCTGAATGTAATATAACGCTATTGGCGGATTGATAATAAATCCTAAAATTCCGGCACCGAAGAAATTCCAAAATGCGACTGCTACAAGACAGTAAATGGGCCACTTATAATCTACAAGCCATTTCGTAGCTTTGCTTAAGCGGTAATTTTCGTAGGCTTCATAACCTATCAAGACCAGTGGCACAACCTCCAGCGCACTGAATGTTGCCCCTATTGCCATGATGGCGGTGGGCGTTCCACTGAAATACAGGTGGTGAAATGTTCCCAGAATTCCGCCCGAAAGAAAGATCACCGTGGAGAGGATTACGGTAAGGGTGGCTGTCTTGGTACGCAGCAATCCCAATCTGACAAAAAGGAATGCTGATACGACGGTAGCAAAAACTTCGAAGAATCCTTCTACCCAAAGGTGGACCACCCACCAACGCCAATATTCAGCAATAGCTAGATTTGTCTGTCTGTCCCACATCAGCCCGGCTGCATAGAATATTGCAATGGCTGCGGAAGCGACAAGAAACATGGTAAGTAACCCTTTCTCTGCGGTTTTGCTTCTTATGACGGGAATCAGCGGTCTGAACATCAATGCAAGCCATACGAACAGTCCCACACAGAGGAAAATCTGCCAGAACCTACCAAGATCAACATATTCATAACCCTGATGACCGAACCAAAAGTTGGTTTCAAGTCCAAGTTTTTGCATCACGCCCATCCACTGGCCTGCCATAGAACCCAATACTATGATGAGTATGCAGATAAAAAGAAAGTTGACGCCAAGCTTTTGATATTTAGGGTCTTTTCCTGCAACTGAGGGTGCGATGTAAAGACCTGTCGCCAGCCACGCTGTCGCAATCCATAATATGCCGAGCTGCACATGCCACGTCCGGCTGATCGAATAAGGAAGTGTGCTTGCCAAGTCAAAACCATAGAAGGCATCACCCTCAACGCCGTAGTGAGCAGTAATTACCCCTGCGGTAACCTGAATAAGAATCAGTAGACTCACCACCCAGATGTATTTTTTAATTGCCAGCATGGAAGGGGTCAATACCTGGCGCATCAACGGATCTTCAACAGGCATTTCGGGCAGATGGTCCTCGCGCAACCGTGCATGGTACAAGATCATTCCGCCGACTCCTATGAGAAGCAGAATGATGCTGACACCGGTCCAGATCAGAAGGTTGGCTGTGGGTTTATTCCCCACCAGTTCTTCAGCCGGCCAATTATGCGTATAGCTTATTTCGCTGTCGGGACGTTCTGTAACACAGGCCCAGGTGGCCCAGAAGAAGAATCCGCTCATTTGGCGCATCCGTGTCGGATCTTTTATCGCGTTTTTTGGTATGGCATAATTATTTCGCAGCTCGTCCAGTTCAGGATTTTCCATAAAGAGTCCTGCATAGTAGCGATTCAGGTACTCGATGGCTTCGGCGCGCATGGGCGTAACGGTGATATCGCCGGTTTGGGGATCGTAAGTGTTTCTACGGAGTTCGAGCTGAAGTCTGCGTTCCAGTCCGGCCTGTTTTTCGCTTGCCAGGGTTTCATAGGATGTTCCGTATTCTGCTTCTGACCATCGGTTTAAGATATAGAGTGCTTCACGGTGAAGCCAGTCGGCAGTCCAGTCCGGCGCAAGGTAGGCTCCATGTCCCCATACTGAGCCAACTTCTTGTCCACCCATGCTTTGCCAAACGTTCTGTCCGTCTTTGATGTCCTGTCCTTCAAAAATTACCTGTCCTGTTGTAGTAACGACACGTTCCGGCAGCGGTGGTGCCTTCTGATAAATTTCGTGGCCGTAATACCCCAGAATTCCCAACGATATCGTTGTGATTAGGATAAACGTAATCCATAGTTTTCTTTCTTGATTCATGAGATTGTTGATTTTGGTGTTTATAGATGCAGTGATTAGTTCTAAAATTGCTCTGGAAGTTTTTTGCCAAATGAGAATATGTTCAGCTTATCGCATGGAAGCGGCGTGGCATTTTGATGTCGAACGTAAATGATCCATCGGTTTCACACCGATGCCAGTTGCAAAGCCGGATTGTAATTAAATGGGGCATTGCAAAATCTGAAAGTTAGTTTTTAAATTCGTGTGTGGTATTACTTTCATCGTCAGTATTTTTTGTAAGGTACGATTCTAAACTCGGAACTAATGGATTTACAAATAATTATATATCTAAATTACCGCTGCCCCACGATTCTATCGTATAGCGATATAAATCCCGGTACTGCGCCTTCACAAAAAGATTTACCTACTGCTTAAAAACGTATACTACGGCTTTTTTCACTTCCAAAACTCATCGGCATATTCCTCCCCAAAAGGCTTATGAAGGTCGCGCAGTTGCTTACCAATTTCATTTAAGCTGGGGTTACCGAGCATTTCTTCCAAATGCGGAAAGAGGGTACGCTCCTCAAAACGGATATGAGATTTCAGGGCTGAAGCGAATGCAGATAAAAGCTGAAGATTGCCGGACTGACTGATGCACTTCACAAGCTTCCTGATTTCACCGTGCTCGCCGTTCAGCTGTCTTTGCAGGCTTTCTTCTGGGGCTTCCGGAAGAACGTTATCTTCGATATCGAAATGGTCGCTAAGATGGTACTCCCAAAAATAAATGACATAATCTCTGATGCGCTCATAAGCAATATTCTTCTTAATGCCTTCTCTGATTTTCCAGCAGCAGAGCAAACCAAAATGATGATCCCGTGAGAGCAGCATTAAATTTTCGTTTCTTTTCATTTCCTAACATTATAAAAAGAGTAGCCATAAAAATGACCGTTCTTTTGGGTTAAACCTTATCTTTTTTCTTTCGGTGGCCAGCAGGTTTTTGCGTGCAATAATGAAGATCACCAGTGCAATATCTGCGATGTGACCCCAAATACTGCCAACGGATCGACTTACGACACATTTCGTCCGTCTCTATGGTCCTGAACCGCGCCGCGATTTACCTCCGTTCTTACAAACTCATCGAACGGGCTAATTTTATGGTCAATTTAGGCGCCGTAAAAACAGGTGCAACAAAGTAACCCGTGAGCAGGTTTATGCTTAAATTATACAGTTAATTCCTGTTCCAGATCGATCGCTTTGGGGAAAAGAATATTGTTTTCAAGGTGAATGTGCATGTGCAGATCGTTTTCAAAATCCTCCAGCATCGCATATGTCACGCGGAACGTGTTGCAGCCATCTGCGGGAGGTGTATATTCGTTTGTCAGTGCTGCGATACTGCGCAGGCGCTCGCCTTCTGCGGTGTGCTCGTGCTTCATCATATTAACGGGATTTTCAACCGTTCCGAAAGCAGGTGTTGCGAGAGCTTCGCCCGCAATCTTTGTTTTTACCATCTGCTTAATGAATGGAAAAAGAATGAGTTCTTCTTTCTTCATATGTGCACTGAGATCGTGAGCCGAACCGTCAAATAAGGCTTTGACCTCAAAAAGTTTAGGATGTCCCGCACCATGTACTTTGCAGAGTTTATCAAGAAAAGCCTGTAGAATGGGCGTTTTTTCTTCCACATACCGGTGATGCGTTTTCTCCACATAATCTACCAATAAATCCAAGGGCCAGCTGTTGAAATCAATAGAACCGCCCTCATTACTGCTTAAAGCTTCGATGTCGCTATAGATCTGCTGCGTATTGAGGTTTTTATTTTCGCATGCTTCATCAATGGTTCTGCCACCCTTACAGCAGAAATCAATGCCGTTTTTTTTGAATATGGCTGCTGCCCGGAAATCCTGTGCAACGATATCGCCAATAAAATCTGTTTTAAGATTCATAATATATATTTTTATCTGTTTTGTTAGCTTAAATTTTTTAATGCTTATTTCTTAAGCGAAAGAATATATCTCACCATTTTCTGCGCATTGTCTTTGCTGAGTCCGGCGTGCGGTGCCATCGGTATTTCGCCCCAGTTTCCTTTACCGCCTTCGATTACTTTTTGAGCAAGCATATCAAGATCTGCTTCGGAATATTTCGCAGCAACATCCTGATAAGAAGGCCCCACGAGTTTTGCATCCACTTTATGACACGAAAGACAGTCCATACCTGCCAGAAGTTTTTCGCCGTCGGCTTCGGAAGTTGCTGCTTCGGTTTTTGCGCCAGTCTCAGCGGGAGCAGCGACCTGCGGTTCTGGGATCATGACATTCGATTCGGGCTGGTTGGAGGCTATTTCCTGTTTGTCGGCGCAAGAATTTAACGCAAAGGCCAGGAATGCTGTGGTAAGAATTAAGTTTTTCATTGTATACTATTTAAAGGTTATAATTCGATCTGTTGTTTAATTTTGTTGGCGGTCATCTGCGTATCGGCACTGAGACCGTGTTTCTAGAACGCATGTAAACCTTTGCGCGAATAAACACATTCCGTTGGCGATATGCATTCCGGCAGGTACTGTTGTACAATGGTAAACATATAACCCAAGGTTGCTGGCGGCTGTAAAAGTAAAAACCGCGTCTTTTCCGGATGCTACAAAACTTCCCCCAGTGCCGCCCCCAGGACCATTTACATCATTCAGATCAATATTGTGGGGAATGTGTTGTTTTCGTTATTTTTAAGATGCAGTTCAATCTCATCGTCCGTTCTGGCCCGGATAAATGCCCCCGGTACCGTTCCGTTGAACGTCCAGAAGTTATATTGCGTACCGTCGGCCAGCTCGCCTACTTTTTCAATGACTTCAAGATTCACGATGAGTTCTTTTGCTTTTCTGTCGCTTACAGGTGCAGGTACATTCGGCAAAGACGTGACGGGTGAAATATCAGGATTACCCTGTGCTTCAATAGCCTCGCTACGATCACTTCCGGCGGTATTCTGGGTGTTCTCTTTGCAGCTAGTGAGGCTAAGAGAAAGAAGAACTACTGCTGTTTTAAACCAAGCTTTTTTCATAATAACTGTTTTTTATATTTTTTGGGCGATAACGGAAACTGCGCAGAGATGTTCCTCATATTTTTTAAATACGTTTTTCATCTGTCTGATCCGGGACCGTATGTCGGGTTGGGTGATGATATTTCTAACAATCGTCAGAAAACCCCCAAATCCTTCATCACTGATCAATCTGCCAGGTTCCAGCAGATGCATTGGTGCCGTCTCTACGTCAGTAACGCGGAAACCCTCTTTCTCCAGCAGCGACCGCCATTCTTTCACCGTGAGAGGACGGGCGTTTACTTTGATAACAGAGGCTAGCTCTTTTTGTATAGCGGCTTTTCGGTTTTCATCCAAACTGTCCGGTGCTAAACCTAATTCGTGGATGGCGTATAGACCACCAACGGTCAGAATCCGGTGCGCCTCTTTGATTATTTCTGATTTTCTGTGATCGGCATGCATGCTCAGCATAGCTTCGCCATACACTTTGTCTGCAGACCCATTTTCCATAGCCGTTTGGCTTGCGTTCCCTAGGACGAAGCGTGCAGCCACCTGTTTAAAGGTTTTACTTAAATAAGCTACCGCCTCAGGGTCAGCATCAATTCCGACATACGAAGCGGGATATTGTTGAAGCGCTAAATTAGCAGTATACCCTAGGCCGGGCGCGAATTCGACCACACGGTCAGTGGCAGAAATTTTCAGGTGGTGCAGCATCTTTTGAGTGAGATATTTGCCACCCGGACGTAAAACTTTCTTTCCGACTTTTGCGAGCAACCAGTGTCCCGACATTTTATCAATATTTTCGGTATTCATTATTTTGATTTTTTTAGTTTGTAAAATTATTAGGGTAATGAGTAACATCCATTTAAGCACTTCCGAATAAATAAAAACATTGTGCAGGTCTGTAGACTGAAGCGGCGCGCCTTTTATGAGCAAATCTACGCGCGCATCAATTACTGTTAACATCCATATTTTTTGGAGCAGCAAAATAAGAATCAGCACTGCGATGTTCAGCCAGACCCACCTGGAAGTTTTTGGGTTTAGGATCGCAATGAGGATCATCGCACTAGCCAACACGAGCTGGGTTTTGACGGATGCATCGAACACCAGCTGACTCAGCTTCAGAGCAAATTCCAGCGTAATCCCCCCCGAACCTGAAATTTAAGAGGTGTTTCTATAAAACTAACCGCCGTTACCATTCCGAGCCAAAAATGGAGGAGGCTATAAAGCAGAGGATTTCTTACGGGAATATTCATGACTTTAGAATTAATACCTTTTTGTCTTTTATTATGCTAAATTTTTTTACCTTTTGAGGAAGGTTAAATTCAAATCCAGATCTTCCACAAACAAGGATATCGGCGATCCTTCCAACATTTCTTTAATACTGTTCCGAATCCGCTTGAATTCATTATGAATGCTGCACGGATGATTTTCCGAACACTTTTTAAGACCAAGCCCACATCCTGAAAACAGTTTGTCACCATCCATTTCCCGCACAATTTCTGCAACCGTAATCTTGCGGTGCTGCTCATCCATATAAAATCCACCGTTCGGGCCTTTTGCAGACTGAACAAAATCTTTTCTGCTCAGATCCTGCAAAATTTTAGCAATGAAATATTCGGGAGAATCGATTCCGCCGGTAATTTCTTTGATGCTCACCCTGCTGCCGTCCCTCGACTTCTGGGCGATATAAATCAGTGCACGGATCGCATATTCACAGGTTTTAGAAAACATTTACATCTATTTTACGGTACAAATATACAATTAAAATATAATAAAAGAGTTTATGGTCTTTTATTTATTTACTGACAGATGTCAGGTTTGTTAGCATCTGTATGATCAAGTTTTCCACCGCAAAACCTCGAAGCGCTATTTATAGATAAAAACTAATCCTCATAAAACGATTAATATGGTATTTGGCTTAAGTGGAAAGGAATCATTATAAAAGATATTGTTGATGGTGCAGATACATCCACTGTTAGATCAATGAATAAATTGATTGCAGTTTGCAATGTATAAACTGCAAAACTAAACACAAATTTTGTCAGAACGAAATGTAAAGAAAAAAAACACACGTACGTCATATTTAAAGATCTTATAAACAAGTTTTAAAAGGTCTTAAATTAACAATAATTACTTTATCAGATGAAAACATGTGCATCTTGTAACCGATTGTAAAAATCTTTAATCTTCGATCTAAATTGTCGAAATTCTTCTATTTTTTCCGGAGAAATTGTATTAATTTTCTGCTTTGCATTATAGTTATCTAAGCCATAAACATAATTGGAAACATCAGCAACTGTATTTTTACTTAATAAAATATTACCAATTTCAATTATAAATTCGGTCGTTTGCTTAAATAATTTATTTTTAGAAGTGAAAAAAGGAAGGTTATGGTTTAAAAGAAATATCGGAGTTTTTAAAGGAAAATAACTACTATAGAATTTACATCAGATACCGTAATTATCTTATAGTAGTTTTACATTTTACCGTATAAAATTTGGGATTTAAATATGTATTTTCTAAAGACTAAAATTTTCAAATATATAAAAGGCAGACCATGCCATAAAAACCAAAACTATAATCCAAATCCAAACTGGTATTGTACGCGGATTTTCGCTGCCTTTGATTATAAAACTCTGTCTTTTTCCTGTGTCATAAGAATTAATCATTAAAGGTAATACACCACTCACCACTTCTTTATTAACTAACCCCTCAAGTTCAATAAGAGGTCCATTACGTACGATAAAATGTATAATTTTTATACCTTCTTTTCCTCCTATTTTACTGATAATCTTTAAAACATGTTCACCATCAGTAAGTTTTTTAGTATCCATATTGAAGACTATAGGAGTTTGAAGCTCTGCGATAGGAAGCGGTTCTTCATCAATGTATAAAAAGACGGGTGCGTTATGTTTTTCCATAGTGTAAGAGATTAAAAATGGAGTACAGAATTTTTAATATGGTTTGTATCTTTTTCTCCCGGCTTTATTAAGAATTTAACGGAGTGAAAAAGTGTTACAAGGGTAATAAATACTATAATAAGTACAATCAGCCAATCCCATTCTGACTCAGGACCAGTTCCATGCGTGAGGTCTTTAGTAATTTCAGGCTGCTGCAATTTGCAAGCATCACAGGCTTTGTATAGCATGTGAAAAAGCGCAAATAAAAGGGTTAAAATTTTCTTGTTAGTCATTATTTAATTTTAGCCATTATAAGTTTTACTTCTTCTACTGTTACCTTTTTACCCGGATTTCCCCAGCTTGTTCTCTCGTGGTTGATTAAAGCAGCAACATCTTCAGCTGTGAAACCCGCATTGGTTCCTACTGCCGGCATTGTCGCAAACTCAGGACGAGCATCATAACCTTTCATTATTATTGTTATATAGAGTTCAAGATTTTCTCCTAATACAACAGGACTGTTCTTTAAAGGTGGAAAAGCTCCAGGTAATCCTTCCCCGTTAGTCTGATGACAACTCACACAGTTTGTCGTAAACAATGCTTCCCCGTCCGGAAGATTATTATCACCAGAAGCTTCTAAAGTTTTTTTCTTAATCTTATATAGAAAATCTCCTGAAGGCTTTCCTGTTGGCAGACCTGTTTGTTTTAAGCTTAAGAGATAAGCAATCAAAGCTCTGCCATCTTTGGAAGGAACAATTTTACCTTCAATCCCCTTTCTGAATTCGATTGGAACACTAACTTCGATATCGCCCGGATCTAGACTTTCTTTGTTGAGGAATAACCACTTATATGATGGCATGATTGATTCTGGAACGACTGACCTTGGGTTATAGAGATGGGAATAATGCCATTCTTTACTTGGCTGCCTCGTTCCTATATTAATTAAATCAGGACCAGTTCGTTCTGTTCCCATCAACGTCGCTGTATTCTGAAAAAGATTAAGACGACGATTCCGGGCGTAATCAACTGCCAAACTTGGTCTATCTCCAAAAACTTCGTCCATATCAACATTTCTAACTTGTTGTGTATGACATCCTACGCAACCCTCTTGAATATAAATTGCTTTCCCTCTACTTTCTTCTTCGGTAAGTGCTCTGCTCCCCGGTAATGGTTGATACGTTTTTTGATTGTTAAGCGCAGGAAGAATACATATGATTAATGTTAAAAAAAGGAAGAATACTAATGCGGAAGAGAAAAGCTTCTTATGACTATTAAAAAACTCCATAATTAGTTATTTGTTTTGTTAACAATCTCCAAAATTTCAGATGGTGATCGCGGTAAAATAATTTTTACTGTAGGCTTAATCATTCTGTAAAAGTTGTAAGCGAAAATAATATGTGAAATCCACATCATTGTTCCGCCTATCGCTCGCCATACCCAGTATGGAGCCATTTTAACAACACCCTCTATAAATGGTTTTTTCTCTATCCAAAGCATTCCTTTTTCTGTAGCACCAATCATCAGTGAGACAGAGTAAACTAATACCCCAATCAATGCCAGCCAAAAATGTAGCCCTACCATAATATTAGGAGGTTCAAGAGATGTTAATCTTGGAACGAGGGTATACATGAAAGCCCACAGCATAAAAGTGACAATACCATACATGGTTATATGCGAATGGGCGACTGTAAAGTCTGTAAAATGCCACAAAAGATTGGTTTCTCGAAATGCCTCTGCCGTTCCCTGCATAGAACCTGTAAAGTAGAAAATAATAGAAACAACATAAAATGGAAGTACATAACTCAGCTTCAGGCGATGCCATGAACCTTTAATGGTCATTACAAAATTTACAGTTCCTGCAGTGACTGGAATGACCATACCAACACTGGCAACAATCGCAATTGTTTGCATCCACCAGGGTATTGCGCTAAAGATAAAGTGGTGAGTTCCAATGAGCGTATAAAATAAAATTTGAGTCCAGAATGCCAATATACCTAAACTGTACGAGTATACTGGACTGTTGAGCTCTTGGGGGAGGAAATAATACATTAATCCAAGATTAAAAAACATAAACCACATTCCCACTCCTTGATGCATATAATAACCCTGAGTTATTGTCTCTCCTAACCCATCCTGCCAGAATGGCAAATAAGCAATTAGTAAAATCACAATAACATACATCATTGCCGAAACAATGTACCAGTTTGAAACGTAGATTTCATCGGTCTTACGTGACGCTACAGTATTAAAATGGTTAAAAATGGATAAAAAAACTCCAATAGCAAATAGCGACATAACAGGCCATATATATTCTCTGTATTCTCCACCACTATTATTAATTCCAGACATCAGACATATACTACCTGAGAGAACTGCTACATTCATCAGAATTAATGAGAAATATCCATATTTTAAGTTGTAAATTATAGTATTGCCCACACGAGGAACAACATAATATGATAATCCAACCATGGCCATTGATGCCCAGCCCCAAAAAACAATATTCGTATGCACTGGTCTTAATCTTCCAAAACTCAACCAACTTATTTGATCAGAATCTGGAGCGACAAATTTAATTCCTAGATATTCTCCGACAGAAGTTCCCACCAAGAGCCAAAATACACTACTCCCGAGAAACCAAAGTATAAGCTTCTTTTCTTCTTCTGGAACTTTTATATTCTTATCCTGTTTTCTTTTTGTTTGAAAAAACCGAAGGTCATGAACTTCCTTGGCTTCATCAATTAATCCTCGCGGATCACTGATTTCGCTGACTTGAGCAATTTCATTACCTGATAATTGAAACTCAAGCTCTTTTTTTCTCTTCTGTAATAATGCTATTTCATCGGCATTTAGCCTGCTGATATTCTCATTAATTTGTCTTAACTCATTTTTTTTCAATCGAGTATATACCATTTTATTTACCTTCACCAAAATCAGAATGAGTACAAAAATGATCGGTAGTAGGAGAAGTAGAATGGTAATTTGAACACCTGGTTCTTTAAAAAGTTCAATCATTTATATTTTGGTTTGGTTTATATTTTAAGGCATATCTAAAATCGATCAAATGTATTTTATAACAAATAATAAATTTCTTTAAATATCTGTCCTTACATCAAAAAAGTGACAATTTTATTAGCGTAATTTTTTACTTTTTCATTCACTATACTACTTCCTGCTCATTGAAAGTGTTAGTAAAAAAAAACTATCTGTTAATGCTTTTACACTGTGGGGAATGTTTTCATGCAAAGCAATCATCTGCCCCTTGTCCAATATAGTATTTTGAAGTTCTGTAGAGAACTCTATCTGCCCTTCTAAAACCTGAACACTAATAATACCAGCTGCTGTGTGCGGTTTTAATTCTGCATTTTGGTGTAGTCCAATGATTAAAATTCGCATCGTGTCAGATTTGAAGACCGTCATCGAGTTTCGATCATTTTCTGCCCATGTTTTTTCAGCTTTAATTTGTTTGAGGAGATCATTTACATTTATCTCAACCATTGAAGCATTTAAAACACGTTCACCCTCGGGACGCTTTGAGGTACTGTCATTCCTTTTATTTTCAATCATATCATTGCTAGGATTTGCGGATAATTTTTCGATAATTTTTGAAGTTGCGTCATCTGACGAAATTCCATAACCATTTACTATAATTCCTTTGACATTAAACTTCGAGGATGATATTGCATAGAGTATAGACTGGTAATCCGGATCGGAAGTACCTTCAAACCTGTAAACCTTATCTATCTTAAAATCTACAGGAGAAAGCATTATATTTTCATTGTGACAAATTTCACAATTGTCTTGACGATTAAAATCGTGCGTATAGCCCACTTTTGCAAGCTCGTTGATCGTTTGGGACAAGGTCCCAAAACTCTCATCTAAATCATTATTATTCATATGAGATAATTTATTGCTATTAATTGATTCAAATATTTAGTGGTCAATGAATAAGGATACGCCTTACGGGAAATTATGAAAAGAAGAAAGATGTGACCAGACCATTTATGTCAAAGGTAGTCATTTTAAACTAAGATGCACCAATATAAACTTTTATATTTTTAGAAGCTCTAATGTCTCTGAGTATTAAATATATAGTCAAACTGATAATTGGTAAAAAAAACATCATACAAATAAAAAATAATGCTCATAAAAAAATATGAAACTACGTAGGAGATAACAATGGCAACATCGAAGATCCAGATATTTTTATTGATGAAAAGAAAGCTGGAGCTACTGTGGGAACAGCATTCCAAACACAAAATATAAGCGGAGAATCTGATTTTTTTATTGCGAAATTTGATCCTGAAGAGAGAAATCAAGTTTAGGGAACTTATTATGTAACTTCAAGCGATGACCAGCCTGTCTTCGGGCTTTTTCTAATATCGATATGAAAAATGGTAAATTACTCGTCACCAATGCCCAAAATGGTTATACAATTTTTCAAAATCTGGAGCGTTTGCATCCACACCAAATAATCAAGGATTTTACGATCTTGTATTTTCTATGTTTAATGCCAGCATAGGAAGTTGTATTTTACTTCTTACTATGGCGGAATCCAGTCTGATCCAAATTTTTATTATACCGGTGGGAGTAGTAATAACTAACGGACAAGCCGAATTTCTTGCCAAGTTTTCATTAAAAACATTAGGAACAAATGAAGCATCTCTGACAAATGATCTGCAATTGTTTGATAATCCAAATATCAATGCAGTTATATTATCAAATAACCAAAAATAATCTCAAAAAACAATCGAAATTTAAACTCAGAATAAATAAATATCCGCTCACCTATTTTTAAGAACCACACCATATTCTCCAGAGTAAATCTCATTGAAATTCTATGGCGAAGGATAAAGTATCAATGGTTACCTTTTGAGGCTTATGAATCATTCCAAAACCTCAAAGAAAAATTAAATCATGTCTTGACTAATTTTGGAACAAAAATACGAAATTAAATTTTAACCATTACTTATATTAATTATCTTTGAAGAAGTCAGATAAAACTAAAAAAGAAAAACGCTTATATTTTATCGCATATCCAGTCAAATTTGGGTGGTTATGCGCTACAGAATAGCGTGGATAAACAAGTTAGATGCACTACTACGACAATACTTCACGATAAACAGACCTTATATAAATGGCAACGAAAAAAAGTACAACAAGAAAAACTGTTTTTATATCATCAACCTTCCTTGACCTTAAAGACGAGAGAAAAAAAGTTTGGGACAGCCTTGAAAAATTTGATGTTGTGGTAAAAGGGATGGAACAATTTGGGGCAAGAAAAACAACCCCGTTAGCAACTTGCATTTCAGAAGTTGAGCAGTCAGACATCTATGTAGGTATTATAGGGATGAGATATGGTAGTGAAGAACCCAATAGCGGGAAATCATATTCGCAATTAGAATATGAAAAAGCAGTTGAACAGAACAAGGAAATTTTAATTTATCTCATTGATGAAGAAAATTCAAATGTTACTCCTAATCTCATTCAGTATGACAAAATTCAAAAACTGAATAATTTCAAAGCTATACTCAAAGACAAACACACTATTGACACTTTTTCAAACCCACAAGATTTAGTAACGAAACTTCAACGGAAATTTAAAGAACTACTAACACCAAAAGTGACAGCAGTTATAGAAGACGAATATGATAATACAAAAAAAATAATGGACTTATTCCTTCTTGTACCAGCCGCATATTCAGGACGAGAAATAAAATTGAAAGTGAAATTTATTGGACAACCACAACCTGTCTCAAAAGCGATCTGCCTAAACTTCAATTTTGAATTTGGCAAAACGGTTGTCTGTAAAATTGAAGTAATTCATCCAACTTTCAAATTTCAAAACTTTAGACATATTTTTATTGAATTTGAGCAGTTCAAAAAGTACATTACTCTTAACAGGTCTAACGAGTATGAAATATTTGCGAAAGTTTTATTTAAAGATGAAAAAGTTAAAAATCTGACGACTGACTTTAAAGATAAATTGGAACGAGTTTATAATGAACAACACCTAAACTATGACCCATCTGACGACTATGACCCACGAGACTACGAGGATTATTATGATGTTTTAAAAGAAGGCGATGGACAAATTGCACTAAACCTAACAAGTATGTTATTACCAAATAAAGCTTAATCAAGGCTTCGACAAAAAGGGTATGCAACTAACATGAACTGTGTAAAAAACCAAACATTTTAAGCACTTTTTACAATAAAATTATCCTGGTACGTTGTTTTGTTTTTTACCACCCCAAATACAATCTTGAGCAGCTTGTTGCACACCGCAATTACAGCTGCTTTTTTGTTTTTTCCTTTCTCTACCAGTCGGTCAAAAAGGGTCTTACATTGAGCATTGGTTTTCTTCGCATTTAGGGCACACATGTACAGAATATGGCGCAACTGTTTTCCGCCCTGTTTGCAGATACGAACCCGTCCACGGATGCTGCTTCCGCTCCGATATTCTGTGGGACTCAGGCCTGCATAAGAGATCAATTGTTTATACGAATTCATATCTTTAAAACCTTGGGTATAGATGATCAGTTCTGCCGCAGCTCTTCTTCCAATACCTTTGACGCTGGTAACTAATTTCAACATTTCGGCTTCCCAGGCAACCAGTTTATGTTGCAGAATTATCTCTAAATTCTGCTTCTCTTCTCTAAGTTTTTTGATGATTTTCTCAAAGCTTTTTTCAATCGTTTTCGTATTAAAAGGACACTTTTTAATGCTGTGAATCTGGTTGCTGAACTTGGTAATTTCTTTCGTCAGATCATGGATCGCATTGTTTAAGGAACGGCACTCAAAGTACTCTGTATCGGGCATGGCGTAAATTTCCGGTCGGCGCTCAACACCGTATTCATAGATTCGCTTTGCATCTTTTTTGTCTGATTTATTGCGTTCCAAATGCATCTGGATGTAGCGCTTGATCTGCAGCGCATTCACAACACTAAAAGCAATATTCTGCTCCTTCTAAAAGAAAATCAAATGCAGGTGATAAACTCCCGTAGCTTCCATCACAAAGTGAGTTTCCCGGCCTGCTAATCTGATCATTTTCCGAAATCCGGTAACCGTATTTGTGACCTGGAAATGTTGAAGAATTCCTTCTTTATTTTTAAAATAAAGATCTAACGTCTCGCTGGAAACATCAATACCGCAGTAGTTGTTTTTCTCTTCCATTTTTTATACTTTTATTCTTTCCTGATAGAACAATTCTTGACTGCAACCAACGATCCTAACACGAACTTTATGTTCAAATAAACTGTACGGTTTCGAGCAAGAAAATGAGCAGGGATAATCATGTTAGTGAAGCTTAAATGCTTAAAGGGTTTGCCTATCTTATTCTGCTCATTTGTTCTTTCTTTTTATAGTTTTATATTTAATAAATTTAAGGAATTGCAAACATAGGAAGGGTTTTGCAATAGTGGGAAAAAAGTGCTAAGTTCAACAGTAGTTCTTCGTTTCAATATTTGTGCAAAATTGAAGTTTTCCGCTAGAAATCCTCACCATCGCAAAGCTTCAAACCGGCTACTAAAATTGTAAATTCCAGTGATATTGACCACCCAATTCCAATTCAAAGTGACCAGGTAATTTCGGTTTAAATTGACCACCCTTAAATTTGATAAAAACTCTTGTTTTTCATGTGTCAATTAGTATTCAAATATAATAAATAATTACTCCCTGTTAACTCCTCTCTTTTTTCTCATAGATTCCCCCTGGAGTTCCAGGCGGTGGGACTGATGGATAAGTCTGTCCAGAATAGCATCAGCAATGGTCTTTTCACCAATAATGTCATACCAGCCCTGCACCGGGATCTGCGATGTTACAATGATGGATCCGTTGTTGTGACGGTCTTCTATGATCTCCAGAAGGGTTATCCTGTTGGCACTGTCCAAAGCCTGAAGACCAAAATCATCAAGGATGATAACATCCTGTCTTTGTATTTTTGCTAGTTCGCGCAGGTATGACCCGTCTGCTTTTGCCATTTTTAATTTGGCAAACAGCTTGGAAGTATTAAAATAATTGACCTTGAAGCCTTCGATACAGGCCTGATAACCCAATGCGGTTCCCAGGTAACTTTTACCCACGCCTGTACTTCCTGTGATCAGGATGTTTTCATTTTTCTCTACGAACTCACATCCTGCAAGACGCATTACCAGATTACGGTCGAGATTGCGGGTGTCATCGAAGTTGACACTTTCAATACTGGACTTGTAATGGAACTTAGCATTTTTGAGGCTTCGCTCTATGCGCCTGTTGTGCCTCTCATCCCATTCGGCATCGATGAGCATCGATATAAACTGGTCGAGGGTATAATGGTCTGTCCTTCCGCTTTCAATAGCGGTCTTAAAGGCATTGTGCATGCCATAAAGCTTCATTTGCTTCACTTTGCTCACTGTCGGTTCGTTCATAACTGTTGGTATTAATGATAATATTGTTTTCCTCTGATGTTGCCGTGATCAGGCAGCTCCTGCTCCTTTTCTTCTTTTTCCGGATCGATCATCTGATCCAGATTGTTCTCCAATATCTTCTGCACGGTCTTAAAGCTGTAGATCTTAAAATCCAATGCCCGTTTACAGGCATTTATCAATCGTTCCCTGCCTACTTTCTTTTCGAAGTTCAGGATCCCCAGGCAGCTTTTGTAGGCCTGCTCGGGATGATTCCGACTGTCGATAATTTGGACAATGTATTCTCCCACTGCAGTGTCGATACTGTTTGCCCAATCGATAAAGCGGGCAGCACTCCATCCGGCTACGAACTGGTGGGTGCTGGCTAAATGTTCTGTAATGGTCGTGTAGACATAAGGCTTGTAATTGCGTCTATGCATTGCGATCCTGTTGTATTTGTAGTAGATCTCTACGGTGGAAGAGGTGTATAGGATCTTGATCTTCTTCTTGATATACTGGTAAGGAACACTGTAGTAGTTCTTATCCTGACTCAACTGTACATGTCCGTTCTGCATCACGGTTGCAAAAGATTGGTACCTGATCTCAAAACGACGCTCAGGCAGTGGGCGCAGCTGCTGCTTCTCGTCCTCCAGGAACAGCTCATACCGGGAGTAAGGACGTCCTGTGAGCTTGCGTTTGTTATGAGAGTCCAACAGATCCCGGATCTCACTATTTAGTTCATCCAGGCCGCAGGATCCCTGTTGAAGGTTGGCGTAGATCCTTCTGTACAGGATCTTGACCGCTCCCTCTACCAAGGATTTATCCCTCGGTTTGTAAGCCCTGGCAGGCAAGATGGTCGTTTCATAATGTTCAGCCAGATCGGCCAGGGTCTCATTGATGGTGGGTTCAAAACGGCTGCTTTTGATCACTGCGGATTTTAAATTATCAGGAACGATCGCTGCCGGTGTGCCTTCAAAAAAGCGGATGGCATTTTCTACAGATCGTACAAAATCTTCCTTCTGCTGGCTCATAGAAGCTTCAGCATACGTGTACTGGCTTGCTCCCAGAATAGCTACAAAAAACTGAACTTCTTTAAGCTCCCCGCTTTCCTTATCAATAATGGAGAGTGTTTTTCCTGCATAATCGACATACATCTTATCACCGGATTTGTGATTCATATGCATCACCGGGTTCACACGCTTGCCCCAGATCTTGTAATGATGCCGGAACTGTGAACTCTGAAAACCATCAGGATGCAGTACAAGATATTGCTCCCACATATGATGGATAGTGACACCTACCTTTTTGAGCTCACGTTCCATCTTGGGAAAAAAATCGTACAGGAACTGTAGTTTGGGGCTGATGGACTGAACCGTGGTATTGGAAAACAAAAGTTCCAGCTCGGCGTCTGTCTTGGCATTGATTGCATCAGGGCTCAAGCCCAGGATCTCATATAAGGAGATGTATTTTTTAACGGTATTTCTGGAAAGCGATAAATAGCTGCTTATAAATAACTTGCTCTTTCCATTGCTGTAGAATTTTATGACTTTTCTAATTTTACTCATGTCTGTTATTTTATTTGCCATAATCCGCTTTTTTTAACGAATGTATGACGCTAACATCATGAAAAAATCAAGTCGTTTTTATCTCAAATATAACCCAGATAACAGGTGGTCATTTTGAACCGGAAAGTGGTGGTCAATTTGCTCCGAAAATCAGTGGTCAATTTACTCCGAAATTAGGTGGTCAATTTGACCGTCTTTTCCACTATAACTATTTCATTGAAGAAAACTCTTGTTTATATTGTAATTGCAGAACATTGAAGACTGATTTTTTGTTTCAAATCCTGAGAGACAATATGTTCAATGTAAGAAATCCTGGTCATACAGACTGTGCTAATCATATTGGTAGGAGACCATATAAAGGTTATTCATCCTTTATCTATTCTGTTAAATGGAATGATTTTATTGTTAATCCAGGTAAGTATATTGATATTGCAATAAGCATAAGGGCTAATATCAATGAATATGATATTTTTAAGACTATAAAATAGATAGCCAATACACGCTTAGAAAAATATGGTTGCCACAAAAAAAACCGACTCTATATTTTCTTAGTAAATATATTTTTTCCAAAAACAAATTGTAACTAAAGCCTTTTAATATCATTTTCCAAATGCGAATACAGTGTATTCGCATTATTTTATGTCATAATTTTGTTCATTAGAGCATAGTAAGTATTTTCAGTTTCATTGATTATATTTAAAAACTCATTGATTGAATATGTAGATAGGTCAGGTATAAATTTACTTTCAATACATTTAGTTTCACCAAAGGAGTTCCTCACTTGCAACCGTAACAATAAAAAGTCACTTATATCTCTATCAATACAATAAATATAGTTTTTGTATTTTTTTTCAAAATGATTTACAGTAGACATTTTATAACCCAAGTCTTTCAAATCATTACCAAATAAAATATTTATACTTTTTTTCATTTGTTTAATATTTAAACTGGGATTTCAATTTCGTTCTCAATTCGGATTGCTTCATAAATTTCCAAATTAGAATTTAAGATTTCAATTGATACTACTAATGAATAGGGAATTTCACCGTTCGATTTATCCCACCCTTTATGACCTCTGATAGCGAAATTAATATCTTCTGGCAAATCGTGCGATTTTATGATTGTCCAATCTTTTTGAACAGTACTATTCGTTCTGCTAATGCCATCTACCTCGCCTCTTTTATCACTTTTTATTTTCCAGTTCCAGCCCGACATTGCATTTCTTTCATCTCTGTCATAAGTCGTTACTTCCTCTTCAATTTCTTTGAGAACATAGTCTTTAAATTCGGCAAATGTCTCTCCTATTTTAGAACTTGTCCAGTCTAACCAAGAAGACAAATAAGATTTTGTTTTCTGTCTTGTTCTTCTTACTTTGGCAGTATAGGAAACGGTAACCTCAATTAAAATATCATATTCTTCTGCAGGAGACCTTAAAAACTCCGGAATTTTTAATGAATAAATGTGTCCTTCTTCTGCCCTAATATTTCCAATATTATAAAATGTTATACGTTGGTCACTATTTTTGGTCACTCTTTCCAAAGAAGGTATTCCATAACCAAAATGTTTTATGCTGGTTGCAGTAGGGTTTTCAAAAAAAGGTTCTGGCAATCTAGCTCCTTGCACTACTAATCCTCTTAATAAATTTATGTTTTCTTCGGGATAAAGTTTTAGTAGTTGCGATACAATATATGAAACTTTCGGAGTTGCAAATGAAGTCCCTACAATATCATTTCCAATTGCTGAACCTCCGTGCAAAGTAGAGCGTACTAATTCCGGTGATAGTTCATTTTTAATTGAAACAACATTACCAATCTTAGAAATTCCTAATCCTCCACCATATTCAACAACATCTGGTTTTATCATTCCCCAAATACCTATTCCAATTCTTGAAAAAGGGGATATTTCATTCTGACTACCTAGCGATTCAAAATCATCGTTATCAAACGAAATATTATTTATTGACCCTACCGTAATTGCAAAACTACTTTGAGCTGGATTCGCAATTCTACAATATGCTTCATTCAAATAGTCAGGATAATTTTTTCCATTTTCTATAAAATGATTAATCCCAAAACCTCTTTCATCACTAATTGAAATATTTCCAGCTGATATTAAAAATAAAATATTTTTTTCATTAATAAGTGTATCAATCGTAGCTGCCCAAGATGACATATGTTTAATTCTTGATGGTAAACAAGAATTAACAGAGAGGTTAAATACTCTACAGTCTTCATTGTCAGCAATTATTTCCTGCATCAGCTGGGCAGGGAGTTTATCTGTAAGCTTATTGTCTTGATTTAAAATTCTTAAATTTCTTACATAACAAGGGAGTTGATAAGGATTGGAAACATTACTAATACCATATGGGTACAAAATTGCTCCTGCTACACGAGTTCCGTGTCCCCCACCTTTTACATAATCTGCTGTAGAAATGTCACCTATAATATAAGACTTTGAATTTTCAGAAATTATAGCTGAAGAAATATATTTATTCCCTTCCATAATACCACTATCAATCACTCCTATTTCAGGAGCATCTTCTTCTGGCTCAATAATTTCAATTTCGAATGTTTCAGTTCCTTCAGATTCTGAATTTACACCCACAATTTCATCAACCTCTGAAACTTCAAAAACAAAAGGGTAATTTAGCACTAAGTCTTTTAGACCCTTTCCACTAATTTCAACTTCACAACAAAAACTATCTTCTAAATCGATAAGATTGCTGGTAACAGTACCGTAGTAATTTATAAACTCTTCAAATTCATCTTGTCTTTGAAGAAACCTTGCATCACGCTCGATAAGTTCTTGTCTATGTTTTTCAAATCTACCTGCATAGCCCTGCTTATTTGGATCTGGGGCTTTTGCCATTGGTTTATCAAATGCAACTCCAACCTCTAATTTATAATTAGCATTTTCATCAACACTTTTCCATATAGATTTCAAATAATCAGAAAGTATATGTTCTGGCTTCCATTGATTACCATCTATGATTTCCCAAAATTCTGCAATTTGACCACCTCCGTGCTCACCATTAAAAAATTTATTTATCTTCTCATCCAAAGATGCAAAGCTATCTAATGATGCTCCGATAATATAACCATCATCTTCTTCAGAAATTATCTCAATTCCAAACTGTTTTAAATCAAAATCATAAACTATCTTATCCGGATTTATTTTTAGGAAAATTGGTATAATATCTGCATCGATAGGGGCTAAACCATTGCTTTCTCTGTTGCTGAATTCAGTATACCATTTATCTTTTAATTGAGAAGTTTTACTACTCAAATATCCTGAATGTCCAGATTTATTCTGTTTATTTTGCTCTGAATGAGGATTGGGTGTTCCTCCTCCGTGCAAACGAGGCTTCCCGGAAACCTTTTGTAGGAATTGTAGATGGGGAAATTTTTCCATAAAATTATTTGTTAAAAGCTAAGTTTTCTTCCAGTGCTTTGTCCAAATCATTTACAGAAATTTCTTTGCTAGAATTTATAATAGATTTTTTTGCTGCATCATTTGCTATTTTAACAACTAGTGCATATGATAATCCTTGCATCTTAGATGCACATTTACTGAGATCAATCTCTTTATTAAGTCTTAATGCTGAAAATGTTATTTTAAGTAAATCTATAATTTCATTTTCATTTGGTCTAGGTAGTTCAATGATTTCATCAAATCTTCTAAATAAAGCTTTATCCAAACTACCTTCTAAATTTGTTGTAGCAATTAAAATTCCTTGACCCTTATACTCTTCAAGAAGTCCTAAAACTATATTAACAATACGATGGATTTCACCAATATCATTAGATTTAGAATCTCTTTGTTGTCCTATAATATCAAACTCATCTAATAGTAAAACGCAAGGGTAGTTTTCAATACTTTCAAACAGTTTATTTAGATTTGACGCTGATTCTCCTAAATAAGAAGAGATTATTGTATCGAAACGAACTTTATAGAAAGGTAATCCTAAATCCCAAGCAATTCTTTCAGCTGTCATACTTTTTCCACATCCTGAACTACCATACAAAAGTATTTTTTGACGGGGTCTAAGACCGTGGTGAGCTAATCTTTCTCTTGCTATATATTCCTTTTCAATTCTCAACACTTTTTCTTCCACCGATGGGGCAAGAACCATATCGTGTCTTAAAAAATCATTTTCTATATGAGTCGCTAAAGGTAATTTATACCTTCTATCGGCAGGAATCGAAAAAATATCATCTTTGCTTTTTGTGAGTTTTAGTACTTGCGATCTCTGAGGTTCAATAACTTTCGCAAGATTTCCTTCAAGAATCATATCAAGCCTCTCTGCCAATTTCGTATGCCCCTTTTTTCTCTCATCCTCAATAATGGAATAAGCTATCCTTACCAAAGGCTCTTCTTTATTGCCTTCGATAGATTTGAACAATCTGGTAAGTAGGGTTTGGTTCATTTATTTGGTATAACTTTAAAATGCAAATTTAGACATTCAAATTTACATTCTAAATATATAAATAATTTAAGGTTAATTCAAAAATAAATTCCCTATCTGTTATGGGATTAGTATTTAAAGTTTTTTAGATAATACTTTAAAAAATTTCTTGGTGTGAGAATTACGAAAATATTTAATAGAAGCTAATTATAAGGATTTAATAGTATCAATCCCCTTTTTGTTCCCCTGTAAAATAAAAAATCCTCTGTTAACCGTAGTTACAGAGGATTTTAAGTACCCCAGACGGGACTTGAACCCGTACATCCTTGCGGATACAGGATTTTAAGTCCTGCGTGTCTACCAATTCCACCACCAGGGCATGGTGTGGAGCGAAAAACGGGATTCGAACCCGCGACCCCAACCTTGGCAAGGTTGTGCTCTACCAGCTGAGCTATTTTCGCAATCGTAGTGCGGATGAAGGGACTCGAACCCCCACGCCTCACGGCACCAGATCCTAAGTCTGGCGTGGCTACCAATTACACCACATCCGCATTATTATTGAGTTATTTTAAAGAACTTGTTTCGTTTTTGTGAGTGCAAATATAGGGCAATTTTCTTTACTTCCAAGCATTTTCCGAAAAAAAATTAATTTTTTGCAAAATTTATTTGAAACCATTTTTTTTAAATTTCATTTTACTACTTTTACACCGATAATATTTACGATATGGAATTACAAGGAACAGTAAAGAAAATCACTGATGTTCAAACATTTGCGAGTGGTTTCCAAAAAAGAGAAATGGTTATTCTTACACAAGAGCAGTATCCGCAGCCAATCAACATCGAATTTTTACAGGATAAAATAAATTTGCTGGATTCTTTAAAAGAAGGAGAAAATGTGAAGGTAGGAATCAACATCAGAGGAAGAGAATGGGTTTCACCACAGGGAGAAACTAAATATTTCAACTCTATTACAGGGTGGAGAGTAGAAAAAGTTTCTGATAATGCATCAGAACCTACACAAGCTGCTCCGTCTCAATCTGCTTCTCCGGTATCCAACGAGAATCCTTTTGCAGGTGACGATGATGATGATTTGCCATTTTAATTAAAAATAAATCAAATAACAATCCTGCTTTTTGAAAGTAGGATTTTTTTTCTCTACATGGTTCGATTAGACGAAAACGAAATTTCATTTCCCGATCCTGCTCAATATGACGGTCACGAAGGTATCATTGCTTTCGGCGGAGATCTATCGTTGGAAAGAATCTGGTTTGCTTATCGGAACGGAATTTTTCCGTGGTTTGATCCGGGTGATGAAATTCTGTGGTGGTGTCCCGATCCGAGATTTGTGCTGTTTCCTGATGAACTGAAGGTTTCAAAATCGATGAGAAAAATTTTAAACAAAAAAGTTTTTACCGTTACCGAAAACCAGAATTTCAGTGAAGTCATTAAAAACTGTCGTGAAATCAACCGAAAAGGACAGGAAGGAACCTGGCTTTCTGACGAATTAATGGAAACTTTTATTACTCTTCATCAATATGGCGTTGCAAGAAGTGTGGAAGTCTGGCAAAACGATGAACTTGTCGGCGGATTGTACGGCTTACAAATCGGAAAAGTTTTCTGTGGCGAAAGTATGTTTTCGAAAGTAAGCAATGCTTCCAAAGCAGGATTTATCCATTTTGTAGAAACGCATAAAAACGAACTTAAATTGATTGATTGCCAGTCTCACACCGATCATTTAGAAAGTCTGGGGGCGAGAATGATTCCTAAAAAAGATTTTTTGAAAATTTTACACGAAAACAATGAACGCAGATAAAGAAAAATGGCTTCTTCTGATTTTACTGAGTTTAATCTGGGGCTCTTCATTTATTTTAATAAAAAAATCCTTAGAGCATTTCACTCCTTACCAGGTCGGCGCTTTAAGGGTTCTGATTGCAGGAATCATTTTAATGCCCGTTGCGATCTCAAAATATAAGCTTTTCCCCAAGAAACATCTGAAATGGCTTATTTTGGCTGCTTTTACAGGAAATTTCATCCCGATGTTCCTCTTTCCTATTGCAGAAACCGAAATCAGCAGTAGTATTGCAGGAATTATCAATTCGATGATGCCGATTTTTGTGATTATTGTAGGTGCTTTAGTCTGGAAATTTGAAACAACACAACGACAGATTACAGGAGTTATTATAAGCTTTACGGGAGTTTGTTTATTGGCTTTTGGCGGTGATGACGGAGCACAATTTAAATTATTCCCAATTCTTTTGCTGCTTTTAGCAACTTTGTGTTACGCAATCAGTACAACAACGGTAAAATCGAAGTTGATGGATGTTTCATCGACTGTTTTATCTGCATTTGTATTTTCTTTTGTCTTGTTTTTACCGTCGTTTATTTCATTGGTATCGACAGGTTTTGTTTCCACATTTACGTTTAACCGAGAAAATATGATAGGTTTAGGATTTGTGAGTCTGCTTTCAATTTTCGGAACCGGATTGGCGATGATGATGAATTACCGACTGTTGAAAGTTTCTACTCCGCTATTTGCTTCTACGGTTACCTTGCTAATGCCGATTGTCGCAATTATCTGGGGTCTTTTAGATGGCGAAAAACTGACTTCTTTACAGTTTGCAGGAGCAAGTGTCATTATTGCCGGATTGATCTTTTTAAGAGCTAAAAATGCAGTTAAAAAGTAATTAATATCGCTTTTATATGGGGATTGAATTTAAACATCCAATTTAGAGTTAACAAAAAGAAAATCATAAAAACAAAAAAAATCCCGCATCGCTGCAGGATTTTATTATTTAATGTATGCTGAAGAGTGACAATTTAAAACTTCAAATTTCCGTCACCCAGCTTCCAGCCTAAAGATTTTTCTTCTTAACCTTTGCTTTAGCTTTTTTCACTTCATCTTTGATGTAAGGATATTTTTTCTGCATATCACTGATTAATGAAGGATCTAATTCTAAAGCTTTTTCCAGAGATTCACTGCCTTTTTCATTGTTTCTCAAATTAAAGTAGCAGTTGCTCAGCTGATAAAACAATTCTGCTCTGTAGTGATGCTTTAAAGCTATATTTAAAACCGTCACGGCTTCTTCATATTCGCCAACCAGCATCAAAACTTCAGAATAAGCATACCAATTGTAAAATCTTGAAGGTTCGGCATCTACCAGTTTCTTCAGGCAAGAAAGACTTTCTTCAAACTTACCGGAATCGATGAACAAAAATGCCAATCTTTTCTGATAGTCAAGGTTGCTGTCATTCAGCAAAGTTGCTTCTTTTGCGAAATGTAAAGCTTCCGGCATTCCGCCCATTTCTTCATAAAGATAAGACTGCTCCATCATCGCAAGATAAAACTGCGGGTCTTCTCTCAATGATTTCTGAAAAGAATTTAAAGCCACAATCGGTTGCTTTAAAGCTTTATAGCACAATCCGATTTTGTAAAATGTAAATGCTTTTGTGTATTCCAATTCAAGCATTTCTTCATATACTTCAATCGCTTTTTTATACTGGTTTAAAGCTTCAAAACAAGCTGCTTTACTTGCATAAACTCCAACAGAGCTGGAATTTATCGCCAACATATAATCGAAACCTTTAATGGCTTCTTCGTAATTTTTTCTATTGAAATAATATTGTCCATACTCGCTCCATGCAATTTCTGAATACGGAAAATCATCTAGATATGTATTCAGAAAAGCAATTGCCTCTTCACCCTTATTCAAATCATTGAAGCAGACCATCGCATTTTCCAAAGAATATTCATCCATTGGATCGTGTTTAAGTGCTTGCTGATAATGTTTAAGAGCGTTAAAAGGATCTCCCAGGTTCACATATTCGTCTGCAATAAAATTATTGAGAAAGTTTTCCTCTTCCTGCAATTCCAGGGCTTTTTTGCAGATTTCAATGGATTTTTTAGGATTTCCAAGATTCGAATAATACTTGGCGTAGCAAACCAAAAAGTCTGTATTCTCCATAGAAGAACCTTTTAACTCATCGATTAATTCCTTCGCCGTATTATAATCTTCCCACTCCAGTAGAACTTCAAGTTTTTTTATTTTGATGTCTAAAGAATTGGGATGGAGTTTCAGACCGTAATTGACCGCCATGTCGGCATAATTAAAATCCCCAAGCTCCAAATAATAAACAATAACATCTTCTAACTCTTCTGTATCAAAGTAGAATTCATCATTGTTTTCCATCATTTCCTCGAACTTTTTTACCAGTTCATTTCCAAAGTATTCTTCCAATATCTTCTTCTGTGTATTTACAACGTTAAAAATTCCTTACTAACATTGTAAAACAATTTTTATTAATTATTAAAAAACCAAATCTCTTTAATTTTATTGATTAAAGTGTCATTAATTTTTATTAAAGTTAATGAATTTAAATTTCATTTTGATTTCTTCTGTTATCGAAAAAAGAGATTATTTGAATTTTATTTTTCACTAGTTTATAGGTCATAGAGAAATTTTCTAAAATCACCATTCTTCTTATTCCTAAAACTGTATATTCTTCAGATGCTTTTGGATTATTTCGAAGTACATTAATCTTTCTCAATGTTTCATCTAATATTTTTTCAGAATAGAGGTTTGATTTATTGTGTTCTATCCAAAATTTATAGATTAAATCAAACTCGCGTAATGCTTTTCTCGTCCATTCTATCTTAATCATTTACCGTAAGATTTCAAAAAATCTTCATGAGAAACAATATTTCCGTCTTCTATATCTTTCAAACCGTCTTCAATCATTTTTTTTTCGGCATCAGAAATATCGTTCCACCAAGATTTCTCTTCTTTTCTGATTTTCGAAATCTTATCTATTATCCTTAAATCATCGATAGAAGAAAGCCAATGTATCAACTCTAGCTTTTTAGTTTGAAGTTCTAAATTAATGTCCATCTTGCAATCTTTTATTTAAAGTTATAAAATTTATTTAAATCAAACTTCTGATTTTCGCAATCATATCATCACCCAGTTTGTCGGCTTCTTCCTGAGATTTAGCCTCTGTATAAATTCTGATAATCGGTTCTGTATTCGATTTTCTCAAATGAACCCAGTTGTTTTCAAAATCTATTTTTACGCCGTCTACCGTAGAAACCTCTTCATTTTGATACTCTTTTTCCATTTTAGTTAAAAGAGAATCTACATCAATCTCCGGAGTCAGCTCTATTTTCTTTTTACCCATAAAATAGCTTGGGTAACCAGCTCTTAGTTCTGAAACTGTTTTGTTTTCTTTTGCCAAATGCGTTAAAAATAAAGCAACACCAACCAAAGAATCTCTTCCATAATGAAGGTCAGGATAGATAATTCCACCGTTTCCTTCACCACCAATTACAGCATTTTTTTCTTTCATTAAATTCACTACATTCACTTCTCCTACTGCACTTGCAAAATATTCTGAGTTATGAGTCTTCGCTACATCCCTCAAAGCACGGCTTGAAGAAAGGTTTGAAATCGCTACTCCATTTTTATTTTTCAACAAATAATCTGCAACAGCAACCAAAGTATATTCTTCGCCAAACATTTCGCCTTTTTCGTCAATAAGAGCCAATCTGTCAACATCCGGATCTACAACAACGCCAAAATCTGCATTTTCTTTCTTCACCAGTTCACAAATATCTCCTAAATGCTCTTTCAAAGGTTCAGGATTGTGTGGAAATTGTCCGTTTGGTTCGCAGTATAATTTTACCGTTTCACAACCTAATTTATCTAAAAGCATCGGAATGGCAATTCCACCTGTAGAATTTACGGCATCCAGAACAATTTTATATTTTTTAGCTTTAATGGCATCAACATCTACCATTGGTAAATCTAAAATCTGCTGAATATGAATATCAAAAGCATCTTCTCTGGTTTCGTAAGAACCCAAATCATCTACATCGGCATAGTTGAAATCTTCGCTTTCAGCCAAAGCTAAAACTTCAGCACCATTTTCTCCGCTGATGAATTCTCCTTTGTCATTTAATAATTTTAAAGCATTCCATTGTTTCGGGTTGTGAGAAGCGGTTAAGATTATTCCGCCATCTGCATTCAATTCAGGAACCATTACCTCAACAGTCGGAGTTGTAGAAAGTCCCAAATCGATTACATTAATTCCTAATCCCTGCAATGTTGCAGTAACCAAAGAATTAACCATCGAGCCCGAGATTCTTGCATCACGACCAATAATTAAAGTTAAATCTTTTTTATTTTTATTATTCTGAAGCCAGGTTCCGAAAGCTGACACAAATTTCACAACATCAAGCGGTGTTAAATTATCACCAACTTTACCACCAATCGTTCCGCGAATTCCCGAAATACTTTTTATTAATGACATTTTGTTTAAATTTTATTTTTCTGATTATTAAGATCATGCAAAGTGCATTTTTATTTTTAATAATTCAAAAAGTGTAGATTATTTTTTGTTTAATTTTCAGTTTGCAAAGATACTGAAAAGACAACCAACTTATAAGATTGGAATCTTTTTCTGAATTTTTTTATAATTTCTTTCAACAACTTTGGGAGGCGGAAAGCGGTAACCTATGTACAGAAGCCCATAAGTATTGTTGTTTTCTACGGTAGAGTTTTCTTTTTCATCATAAGCCGTAGCATTAAAATTCAGCTTCCCTCCAAATAAAAATCGATCAGAATTATATCCTACGTGTAAACCTCCCGATCCTTTTGCCGTTATATATTGCTCATTTTGTTTTGGGCCCATTGTTCCGTTTTCCAAAGTATCTTTGAAACTTGTAAATTTTCCGCCGAAACCTATGGTTAAGTATGGTGCAATATTTACCTTTTCGGCAATCACCCAATTGTAAAAATATCCGATGTTTGCTCCGAAATTGTATTGATATTCTTTGCTTTTCAAACCATCAATCGTGTTGCTGAAAATTGTAAAATCATAATCTAAAAACGGAACCCAGCTTCCTTTACTGTTTTTCTGCCATTCCCCTTGTGTATACAGGTTTTTCAACGAAAAATCGTTGTTTAAAATATAGGCTGTAGAGCCGCCAAAAGTCTGAACCCTTAAATCCGGAAATTTAATATAAGGATCTGTATCTTTTTGCCAACCCGGAAGAAGATCCTGCATATTTTCGACATAAAATCCTTTTACATTTTTGTAATATAGGGTTTGTACAAATCTTTGAGGAAAAAATCTAAAACTGAAATTGGTATAAGAGCTGTTTCCTTTTCTTTCGTTGTCATTATTTCCCGGAAAAAACCGGGGAGTGAAAGATAAGGTTGCACTTATAATTTTGTAATCTACAGATAACGATGCTTTTGTCTTGTTATTGATAGAAAGTATGGTTTCATTTAAATTTCCTTCATCACCTTCCGAAAAAGTGTAATTCTCTACATTCGTATCAAAATTTGCACGAATCATCACTTTATCTGCGTAAGAAATAATTTTTGCAGAATCTGCTTTATTCTGTGCGTTTACACTCAGAAATAGGAGATTTATACAAAAAAATATGAAGCGTTTAATCAAGCAAATTTGTTTAGAATCAGGGTGAAATTACTACAAATTATTCAGATTCTACGAACATCCACAATCTTTATCGCAGGCAGATCTTTTAGAACTAAACTTCTTGGGCGCAAAGTTTTTCCTGAGCAGCTTAAAAAGCGAATAACAGGCAAATGCAACCACAAGTGCGACAATTACATATTGAAAAATTAATGATGTACTCATTATTTTAAGATTTGATAAACAAACATCGACACAAAATATGCCAAACCGGTCATCATTGCCACCTGAAAACCAGTCCATTTCCAGCTTTTGGTTTCTCTGTAGACTACTGCAAGTGTAGAAACACACTGCATTGCAAATGCGTAAAACAACAATACCGAAACCCCTGTTGCAAAGTTGAAGACCTTTTCGCCGTTCGGTTTTACATCCTGTCTCATCTTATCGATTACTTTTCCTTCCGGAGCATCATCATCCAAGCTGTATAAAGTAGACATCGTTCCTACGAAAACCTCTCTTGCGACGAAACTTGTAAGAATTCCCACTCCCATTTTCCAGTCATAACCAAGAGGTTCGATAGCCGGCTCGATAAATTTCCCCATTCTTGCTAAATACGAATGGTCTAATTCAACATCGGTTGCAACTACCTCATCAGGATTTTGTTTCGGCCCGAAATAACTTAAAACCCAAATGATAATACTTACGATAAAAATAATTTTTCCTGCTCCAGTAATAAAATCCCAGACTTTCCCTAAAACCAATTTAAAATCGTACCCGAAAAGTGGTTTTTTATACGTCGGCAAATCCATCACAAGATATGTTTTACCGTCTTCTTTAATAAAGTTTTTAAGAATGGCTGAAGATAATAAAGCTACAAAAAATCCTAAAAGATACATTCCCAAAAGAACTAACGCTTTGTATTGAATTCCAAATATGGTGGCATCGGAAATAATAAGACCTATGATAATGCTATAAACAGGAAGCCTTGCAGAACAAGTCATGAATGGTGTTACCAAAATCGTAAGCAATCGTTCCTTTAAATTTTCAATATTTCTTGTTGAAATTACCGCCGGAATTGCACAGGCTGTCCCAGAAACCAATGGTACGATGCTTTTTCCGTTTAGTCCGAATGGTCTTAAAATTCTGTCCATCAGGAAAACAACTCTCGCCATATATCCTGAATCTTCCAGTAAATAAAGAAAATACAATAAAATTCCGATTTGTGGGGCGAAGATGATAATTCCGCCTAAACCAGGAATAATTCCTTGTGAAACCAATGAATTGATAGGACCTACAGGAAGATGTGTTGATGAAAATTCAGAAAGCCACGCAAAAGCTTCATCAATCCAGTTCATCGGATATTCTGCCAAGAAATAAACGCACTGGAAAATAATTAAAAGGATAAATAAGAAAACAACATATCCCCAGAATTTATGAACCAGAACTTTATCTAATTTTTCGGTCAAAAGTTCTTTAAACTGAGCTTTTTTAGTAATAACATTTGCTAAAATCTTGTCTGCATTCTGGTAACGTCTCACGGTTTCCTGAACCTGAAGTCTTTTCGGAACTATATTTTTTGATTCAGAATCTGAATCTTTACCAAGAGTAAGATTGATCCATGCGTGATAATCATGCTCTGAATCTGCTTTAAGAAGATTTTTATGTTCTACAGGAATTTCAAATCCTGCTTTTTCAGAAGTCATAAATTCGTTGTTGAAAACCGCTTCTTTAATCGCTTCTATTCCTATCTGTTCTTTTGCATTCGTCTGAATGACTTTTATGTTTAACGCCTGAGAAAGTTTTTCTACATCAATATGAATACCTCTTCTTTCCGCCTGATCGATTTGATTTAAAACCAAAATCATAGGAATTCCCAAATCCTGAATCTGTTGAAACAACAACAAGCCTCTTTTTAAACTTAATGCTTCCAGAATATAAACCACTCCGGAATAGTTTTTTTGCCCGTCGATAAGAAATTTAGAAAAAATAGCCTCATCTTCAGAACTCGGATAGATGCTGTAAGAACCGGGAAGATCTACAATCTCAACCTCTTCATTTTTATATGAATAATTCCCTGAATGACTCGATACTGTAACGCCTGCATAATTTCCCGTTTTCTGCTTTTTGTTGGACAGCGCATTAAAAACGGTAGATTTTCCTACATTCGGATTTCCTACTAAAAGGATCTGTTTGTTGTTATTTTCCTGCATTAATCAAATCTTCTACAATGATAAAATCTCCTTCTTCTTTACGCAGGGCAATACGGCTTTTTTCTTCACCAAATTCTACATAAAGCGGTCCGCCAAAAGGAGCCTGATACAAAATTTTAAAAAGTGTGTCCGGAAGAAGTCCCATTTCTATAATTTTGGCAGGCATTTTCAGTCCATCATTTTCATAACCCACGATTTTCCCGATTATATTTTTCGGGAAGCTGCTTAATGTATTTGATTGAATATCCTTCAAGACCCTTGATTTTTTGTGACTGCAAATATAGTTATTTAAATTTAATCTAAATAACGCTAGTTTTCATATTTAAAGGCAGTTAGATTTACAATATATTTAAGTATTAATAAAAATAAACCCAAACACATTACTGGATTTGGGTTTATTTTAAATATAGTTTAGTTGATATGAATGTTATTTTTTCTTTTTGTTTTCTGCTGCTGCATTTAGCTCAATAGAATTATTGTTTTCTTTTAGTTGTTTTTTTAGTCTGTCTTCAGCATCTCTCATCATCTGAGAAATCGAAGTTCCATCCGGCATTTTTGCATCAGCAGGAATCATTGCCATCTGTGATCTTATGCTTCCGAAAGGATCTTTTTTATAAGCAGCATACATCGTTTCGAATTTATCTCTGTTTACTTCAAGATTATTTTTCCCCTGCCCAAACTGCTTCATCAGCTTTTCGCCATAACTTTCGGGTTCGTAATTGGCAATTTTTTTGTTTCCTTTAAGCTCCCATGAATAATTTTTCGCATCATCTTCCACTTTTACAATCAGTCCCGGTAAACCTTTAAATTTATACGGCCCATCCTGGAATGGAACATCCGTAGTAAACCAAGCCACCCAGTTTCTTCCACCATAAGTAGTTGTCGCTTTTTGTGCATTATATTCTCCAATTTTAGCTTTATCTCCTAAAATTTTCCATTCAAAAGGCTTATCGTCTTTATAACTTACTTTATCCTGAAGAATATAATCTGCATAAGAAATATCCATTGCAGGATAAGTTTTTGTAATGGTATGCGAAAACTTTGGTTGTTTTATAGATTTTGAAAGATCTTTGAAAGTTCCTGCTTTCTGCATTGCTTCAACCTCAACTTTCAGAATAGAATCCTGAGAAACCGCAAGATAATCTCTGTAAATAGATTTATCTTTTGTAATATCCAAGATCATCATCTCCTTATTCTTTTTTTCTAAAGAATCTTTATTTGGGGCATACGTTAATTCGTAAAAGAAACGGTTTGCTGTTTCCTGCGCATTTGCCATTGCAAAAACGGCGATCAATACTATTGAAAATATATTTTTCATTTTCTAAAGGGTTTATACTATTAGTTCGCAATGGTGTGTTTTTGTTACAGAATTTTTCAAATTTTTATTAATAAAAGTTTTCAGCTCTTCTAAAAGTTTTAATTTTAAGCTTACCTAAAAACAAAATATATGGACACTTTAAAACAACTAAGAGACGAGCTGAAAGCTGAGTATCAGACAACAAAAAGATTTTTAGAAATCTATCCTGATGATAAAAATGAATATGCTCCACATTCGAAAAGCATGAAAATGATGCATCTTGCCACCCACATTACGGAAGTTTTTGGCTGGGCAGGATTTATGCTGAATACGTCTGAACTTGATTTTGCCAAAAGCGGAATGGAACCTAAAGTTTTAACGACAAAAAACGAATTGCTTCAGGTTTTGGATGAAAACCATAAAGCTAGTGAAGAAGCATTGGAAAAAGCTTCAGAGCAAGATCTTGAGCCAAGATGGGCATTAAAAAATGACGGTCACGAACTGGCTTCCTGGACAAAATATGAAGCGATTCGCCACAGTTTAAACCAAATTACCCATCATAGAGCACAGCTGGGAGTTTATTACAGGCTGAATGATATTGATCTTCCCGGAAGCTATGGCCCGACTGCAGATCATCCAAATTTTTAAAAAGATTAAAAACAAAAAACCAATCTCGCTGAGATTGGTTTTTCAATATTTATTTAAAATTGAATTTTACGGTAAACATGACCTGGCTTGGTCGAAGTTGCATGGTTGTATATCTTACTGCATTCTGAGATGCTAAAATATCATACGTTTCAAAAACTTTACGATTGGCTATATTCATCCATTTCAATTCAAAGTCAATTTTCTTTTTTGCCCATGAAAACTGGTATGAAAGATCAAAAAATGCATTATCAAACTTTCGTGTACCATCACTAGAATTTACCTGATCCCAAGCAAACCCAATTGTATGATTTTCTAATGGATAAAGAAATGCCGCAAGATTATGATTAAACCCTTTATTTGTAGCCAATCTTCCTCCATTAGGAAGACCAACATTCTCCTGCTTATTTCTGGAAAAACTTACATTATAGTCAATACTCATCCAGCTAAAATAAGTGTTATTAAATTTCAAACCATATGACTGGTTTGTGTTTTGACTTTCATATTGAGTATTATCAAGAAAAGCATCAGAAACAGTGTATGAGTTTCTATAGTTAACCGATAAATTAGTTTTAAACTTTGGGAAATATTTTCCTACTTCACCACTGAAGCTGTTACTTGTCGATTTATTATCCTGATTTCTATATTGAATCAATGTAAATCCTGTATTTCTGTCTAAAACAGGAGATGACAATAGGTTTCTTTTTGTATCACTTATTCTGTAATTTAAATTAAAAAATAAATTATTCAAAGGATTTCTGTATTCTATTCTTGAACCTGCGGTTTTCGTATTGATTTCCGGGATCGGGTTATTTGCATCCATTACATTAAATCCTGCAGGACTCAGCAACATATATCCTGCATAAGCAGTTTGTATATCTCCAAAGTTATTGCTAATGTTTCCGGTAAGACTTGCTTTCCAAAAAGAAGCAAAACTATATTGTAAGAACGCATTTGGCGTGAATGTGGTTTTATTGAGAGATTTTGAAACTCCTCTCAAATCATCTTCAGCTTTTATGCTGTTAAAATTGATTGGCACATTGGCATATAAGCTCCATCTGTCATTTTTATAATTGATCCCAACGGAAGCAGACGGTACAATCTCTGTGAAATCCAAATTGTTTTCATAAACAGAACTGCCGAAATCTGGCTGAACATCATTTTCGATAGCCGGGTTTGGAATCGCCAATCCATTAAAATTTGTCGACAGTTTGTCTGTTGAATAATCTACTCCTATCTGTGGAGTAAATGTCCAGCCCTTTGTTGTAAAACTGATATTCGCAGAATGAGATGTATCTAAAGTTTTAATTCTGAAGTCCTGAACAGCACTTGTTCCCGGTGCGAAATTGATAATTCCGAATTTATCCGGATCGTCTTCATTTGTTTTTGGAAGCAAATAAGGAAACTGCAGATAATTCGCAGGAGTAATCTCCAAAACCTGAGAATCATCCTGATAATTTATGTATGATTTTAAATTTACCATTTTCTCTTTCCACGGAATAATGGTGCTCAATGAGTTTTGAAAAGAAGAAGTCGGAGATTGCAAAGATTGATCACCTATTCTTCCAACTCTCGTAGCAACTGCCCTATCTGCATTCCAGAACTGCGAAAAAGTCGTTGTATTTTTGAAGAACCCTTTTTTTGCATTTTTAGTGAAAATTAATTCTCCTTTTAATTTATCCGTGTAAAAATTATTTCTTGTTGAAGTTGTAATAGTCGAGCCAGCTTGATCCTGTGTTGGTGCGTACACTGTTTGCACATTATCTTCTCTTTCAACACTGTTATTGGTGTAATTGGCGTTAGCTTTAAACTCCCATTCTTTTTTATTGTCAATATTGGTAAGATAGTTTGCTGAAAGATAATGCACATTGTTAAATAAATATCTTCTTACCGGAAGATTAGGTGTATTTGCATTTTCTACGTTTAGCCAATCATTTTGTGCAGCATTTCCCCTTCTTCCTTCCCAAGAACTTCCAAAACCGATGATATTTCCTTCATTTTCTACCTGCTCTCCCATATTGTTGGTTTTGTAGTTGGCTACCCACTGACTTTTTTGTCCGAAAAACATAGGTGTAAGTTTCACATTCCAAAGCCATGGATCGCCGAAACCAGTGCCGACTTCGCCTCGCCCAGTCATGGTAACAGAGTTTTTAAGTTTAATATTTATCGCTGCCGCATCAGAAGGAATTTTTCCCTGCAACATTTTTACGGGTTGGTGATTTTCAAGAACCTCAACTTTTTGTACGGCATCTTTAGGCAGGGAGTTGTTGATGGTTCCATACCCTCCTTCCATTAAATCTTTTCCGTTGACATAAAATTTATTAATTGCATTTCCCTGATAAAGGATAGATCCGTCTGCATTTACTTCAATCCCCGGAATTTTTTTCATCACATCGGCTAAAGTACGGTCGCTTTTGCTGTCGAAAGCTTTCAGGTCGTAGGCGATGGTGTCTCCTCTTGAAGTAATCATTTTTGTTTTCAGCTGCACCTCTTTGATCTCGGTGGCTTCAGACTGCATTTTGAATGTTAGATTCTGATCGCTGTTGCTGATCTGCTTGATGATTGGTTTTTGGTTGAATGCCTTCACCTTTAAGTCTACATTAGATTCTGCAGAAGTAAATGTTACTTTGTATTCACCTTTAGAATTGGTAATTCCGTATGCAAGAATCGCATCTTTCCCTGGTTCCTCAATCGTTACACTTGCGCTCGGAATCGCAATGCCGTCTTCATCAGTAATCTTCCCGGAAACTGTTTTTTGAGCAAAAACAATTGTGGAGAAAAAAATCATCAGAAAGAGGTAAATTTTTCCTTTCATAATTTATTATTTGAGTAATTAGTTATTTATTAATGTTTTTTGTTACACTTTATAGAGATATAAATTTTCAGGAATAGTTAAATTTAAAAAATTATCACTACAAACATAGTTATAAAAACAAATATTATTACGCTTCTTTTGTAAAAATTAACTTTTGAAGAGCAAATTTTAACATCAATATTCAAAAGCAAATAAAAAATCACCATTTAATGAATATTTTTTCAATGTTTATTTAAATTTTTAATTACTAAAAATCCTTGAATTATAGGGTAAAAGCTATGTTTATTTCGACTGAATAAAAACGTGATGAACATCATAGATTAAAAATATCTTAAAGAAGATACTGTATTTAAATATTTAATAATTTTGTAACATAAATTTTTACAAGAATGGGAGTTATCCTCAAACCGATAGATATTGTAGACGATATTACAAAAGAAGAGTTCTTTGAAAAATATCTGAAGCCAAGAAAGCCTGTTGTAATCAAAAATATGGCAAGAAAATGGCCGGCATATCAGAAATGGACAATGGAATATGTGAAGGAAGTGGTAGGAGACGTAGTGGTTCCCCTATACGACAGTGCAAAGGCAGATCCGGCTGCACCCATCAACACTCCGACTACGGAAATGAAATTTGCAGATTATATCGATTTGATCCAGAGAGAACCTACCGATTTGCGTATTTTCTTTTTTGATCCTATAAAACGCGCCAATAAGCTTCTTGAAGATTACATTTCTCCTTCGGATCTTATGGGTGGATTTCTCGATAAATATCCTTCCATGTTTTTTGGTGGAAAAGGTTCTGTAACATTTCTTCATTACGACATAGACTTAGCCCATATTTTCCATACTCATTTTAATGGGAGAAAGCACGTATTGCTATTCGAATACAAATGGAAAGAAAGATTGTACAAATTGCCTTATGCAACCTACGCATTAGAAGATTTTGATATTTCTAATCCTGACTTTGAAAAATTTCCGGCACTGGATGGTGTGGAAGGAATTGAATGTTTTCTGGAGCATGGCGACACTTTATTTATGCCAACCGGATGGTGGCACTGGATGAAATATCTTGACGGAAGTTTCTCTCTGTCACTTCGCGCATGGGACAAATCGTGGGCCGTAAAAGCCAATTCTCTGTGGAATCTCACCGTTCAGAGAAATTTCGATAATATCATGAAAGGTCAGTTCAAAAAGAAATACATGGACTGGAAAGAGAAAAAAGCTGTAGAAAGAGCCAACTATGCACTGAAAAAAGGCTTACCAAAAAGATAGTTTCAAATAAAAAACAAAATGTTTAAATAAGGCCTTTCTGTAGTGGGAAGGCCTATAATATTTCTTCCAGTTTCTCAAACAGCGGTATAATCGATTTGCCTTTTTCGGTAAGGTAATATTCAATGTGGAGAGGTTTCTTTCTGATCACGATTTTTTCCAGCACTTCAGCTTCTGTCAGATCTTTCAATGCAATCGCCAAAGATTGTTTGTTTGCACCATTTATTTCACGCAGCAAAGTATTAAATCTCAAAGAAGATTTTGTTGCAAGAAAAAAAATTTCAGGTTTTAACTTACCGGAGAAAAGCTTCAAAAGCCTTTGTACAGGACAAGGATTTGAATTATCATTTGTGTGTGTAGTAGTCATATTTTTTTTACTTATTGTAAAGTTAGACCAAAAGGTTAATCTTTGTATAAAATTAATCTTTTTTACAATAAGTCTAATAGTCTATCTATTAAATAATCTAAAAATTATTAACTCTAAAAACACATTATGAAATGGAAAAAAAATCTATTTTAAAATTTCTATTTTTGGTTTTGGGTCTTGCACACATCCCCATTTATTCTCAGAATATAGTGGATCTCGATCCGAATATTGAAGTTACGCAAACAGCTAATCAAAAGGGTGCTGTTGTGATAAAAGGTAATTTCAACAAACCAGTAACTTCTGATCACGTCGTGGTTACGATAAAGTACAAAGATGCTGTCGGAAACTGGATTCCGGTATGGCACAAAACATTTATCGCGGCCAATACATTTAGCCAAAATTTAACGGCAACATTTGAATTACCTGCATCTGCTGCAAGTTTACAAAACATCAAGATTGAACTAAGTTCTAATTCAGGTCTTTCAAACTGGTCGTCAATCATCTGGCAAAAAACGGTATCGCATTACAAACAGTCTGACTATACAACCGGAAAATGTCAGCTGGATGAAAATGATTATACGTATTTGTTTACCCCAAAAACCAACGGAACCGTTGTTTTAAACCCCAATGGAACGGTTGCAAATGTAAAAGACAGGGTAACTTCTCAGCATTTAGCAAAAAAACTTGATAACATTGCTTTATCAATCAATGCAAACGGTACATTGGATACGTCAAATCCTGATGCACCGGTTATAAATATTACCAACCCGAACAATTTAGCTACCATCGCAAGTTCTCAGAAATATATTTATCAGGGAAGCGATACAAGCCCATGGGAATATTCTTATCATGATCCCGTTTATATGTTTGCAGGAAAATTTTCGAATGCCGGATTTTTCATCAATTTCAGTAATTGGGTAATGCCACCAGAAGAAGGTGGAGAACAAGCGGGTAGAGGATATTTAGATTTTAAAAATCCCAATGCTTTAGTAAATAGGTATTTTAATCTTTATAATTATATCACCGAACAACTTAATAATGTAATTACAGACCAAGAACCTGTAGTAATCGTTATTAGTAAAGTTACAGGGCTAAGAGTGTACAAAGCCAATGGAAGCTATGTTACTATTAACGCAATGAGTAACTATAGCACAGCTAATGATTACGGTTATCCACCTTTAAACAATAAAGACAGAGGTCCCGGATCCGAAAATTTCTTTTTAGGAGACACTTCACAAGCTTCCCTTTACGGAGTCGGGGCAATCAGAAACAGGCAGGTTACTTCGGCTTGGAACGGCACTTCAAGACCTTTAGCTGAAATTGAGACTGAAATTAATAAGTTTATTAATTATGTTGGGGTTTTTGGTAATACTGTTAATCCGGATACCGCTGCCTGTATTACAATCAATCCGGGAGCACAGCCCGATGCTGTTGACTGGACGAAAGCACCAAACAGTTATGTTTTCACGGGTAAAGATAAAGATGGTAACAATGTAGACGGATTGTATATTCCTGTGAAAAAAGCTTACGAAATGTGGAGAAACGGAAATTACATGAAAGGAAGCACCATTCCTTCAGGTGTAATATCTGCCGATGTTTTGTGGGAAGACAATATGGGGCTTATAAAATCTAAAGAAAACTATGCTTTGGATATTGTTGGCAGCGGAGAAAATGCAGAAATAAAAATTCCTGTAAACAAAGTAAAAGAAGGAAACGCCGTTATTGCATACAAAATAGACGGAGTTGTATATTGGTCGTGGCATGTTTGGGTAACCGATGATCCGACAAATGGTTCAACCTATAAAAGTTATGATGATATAAAAAGAGAACTCAGCGATGGTACGATAGAAACGATTCCGAATTCTGATTGGGGTTGGATGGATAGAAATCTTGGCGCTCTTGGCGGAACTTTGAATGGGGATGGGTGGAACAGAAGCGGCGGACTTATGTACCAATGGGGAAGAAAAGACCCTTTCCCTTCACTGACAAATAATGACGCAAGTTTCTACCAGATAACGGGAAGCATAGGAAAGGTTGTTTATGATGATGCAGCGGCAAGATTAAAGTATTCGAACAGTCCATTTAATGATTATAAAAACTTTAACAGTTTAATAAAATTCATTAATAAATCAACTGCAGAAATAAAAGAAAATATCAGAGAATCTGTAAAAAATCCTTTGAGTCTGATCTATGTAGCTGATGACGGAACTACAACACCAGCTGTATATAGCACTATATCAGGTGTTCCATATTATTATAACTGGTTCGGGCAGGTTACGGGATTACAGACCAATGAACTAAGCAAAACAAATTTATGGTCAGATAATTCTTTAGGAATACAGGCAACAGATATTTCAGTTCCGCAACCTTATAGAAATAAATCATCTTATGACCCATGTCCGAACGGATGGAGACTTCCATCGGCATTGGTTGCTTCGTCAACCAAAAATGTAAGAATGGACTTTACGCCTTTTGGACCTAAAGTAAGCAGCCCTCTTTCAGCTTTAAATGGAGTACAATCAAATATTCCTCCGGGACTGTCTAACTTAAAACCATATCTTGCTGGCATAAAAGTATATCCTCAATATGGTTTTGACATGACTAATGTAGCGGGCAACAACATCGGTATATTCCCGGGAACAGGATGGATTGGAAGAGGAAAAAGCGGCGATGGCAGATATCATACGAAAGCAACATTTACAGACCAACTTGAAACCTATTTATGGACCTCAACGATGACTACTTTTGGAGATATTTCATCAATAGCAGGTGCTCTGAGATTAATTCCTTCTGCAGATCAGATTGCTAATAATTATCAGCCTGACGCAGCCAACTATCCAAATGTTTATGGTTTGTACAGCTACAAACCCGCAGACGACTATCCAACAAATGATGCACACGCCTGTAGATGTATAAAAGATCCTCTGTTTGTAAAAAACAACTATGATTTCCAAACTAAGTTTTTCAGTGAAACTGAAACATATAAAACAGGATTAGATAATCCAAATAGTTACATGATTACAAAATCTGGTACAGATCAGATCATTTCAATCCCGGTAAGCAAGGCTTTCTCTGCGCAGAGCAATTATTTAGGAAATACTCAAATTTTAAATCCATCAAGCTTTAATGATTTAAAAGCGAACGTACTTTGGACAGATAATAACGGTTTAATTACTCAATTAACCATAGATAATCCGGCTTCAAAAGATGCAAATATTAACGTTAAAATAAATGCAAATAAGGCTGGAAATGCAGTTGTCACATTACATAATGGCTCTATCACTAATCCTGCATACTGGAGCTGGCATATTTGGGTGACAAACACTCCCATTAATTCTGTTACGTATGTAAATGATACGCCTATAACCACAGATAATTATGTGAATTATACGCCGTATGGTACAATCATGAAAACCACGATTATGGATAGAAACTTAGGTGCTATTGATACTACACCAACTTCTTATTCAAAATCGGCAGCGGAAATGCTTCAATTAAATAATTCTCAGGGATTACATTACCAATGGGGAAGAAAAGACCCTTTACCAACATTCACTAATGTAGCACCACTTCTTTCTAAATTTAATGTATTTACCGGCAGTACCAATAATGGTGTTGTTACATATTCTACTTTGACAGAAGCTAGCTATATTTCTGGAAATGTAGTGAACTATGACACTTACAAGAGCAGCATTAATACAGCTGATAAAATAGATGTAAGAATAGAAAAAATACTTGGATATTCTGTAGCAAATCCGCTAAAGTTTATGATGCCCAATGTAAAATATCCAACACGTGCAGATATTAATTATATTCTTGGTTCTGACTGGTTATTTGACACCAATTATCATGGTTTATATCCTGAAAGATGGGGAATTGGTGAAAAGAAATCTGTTTTTGACCCTTGTCCAAGCGGATGGAGAATACCAGAGACCGGAACAAGTCCTACGAAATCTTCGCCTTGGAGTTTGAAAAACAATCCGGAGTATATTGCCTATTCAGGCAGTGACGGTCAACCTGTTGGCGGTTCTGAAATAGGCTATTACGGATCGGTTATTTCTCACATCCCATCAGGAACGAATCCTTATGGTAGAACGGTAGGTTTTATATTTAATAATAGTCTTTACAATACTGGCAATTATCCAAAGGGCTATATCCGAGGTAAAAGGACTGTAATATATACCGCATCTCTAACCAGTGAAATCGATCCTAATGTCCCGGGTATTCCAGGCGGAATCTGGTATGCCAATTTACAACAAAACCTTACCGGAAGAGGCACTTATATGAACTTCGACAGATTCTCCAGAATCCTTGTGAAATATACAGATGTAGATCCTTACGCAGCAATGAATTGCAGATGTGTAAAGCAGGAAGATAACGGAACGACAAGAGGTCCTTTACCTGGTATTCCTGTAGCTCCAAACACAGGCGGTCAGGCTAAGACAGCTTTCACAAAAGAAGTGATTGAAGAAAAAGTAAAAGCAGAAAAATTAGCTTTGTATCCTAATCCTGTGAGAGACATTCTGCACATTGATGCAAAAGATGATAAAGATTACTATTATCAGATTTATAATATGTCTGGGCAACTTGTAAGAGAAGGAAAATTTGAAAACAAACAAACTAACATTTCTTCTTTAACCACAGGAGCTTATTTAGTTCGAATAAATAATTCCGAGCTTATTGTAAAGATCATTAAACAATAACTTTTTTGCAAAAACAATAACAAAAAAACCACGCGTCATGCGTGGTTTTTACTTTTATATTTTATTAATGCATTCTGCTTACTAATAATTCCTCCATATTTCTGGTAATTTCATTGCAAGAAAAACAGGCATCATTCCCATCCTGAGAAAACCATCTGCACTGAGACCGAATCGGGCAATGGGATAATTTCTTATTTTTGTTTAAGTCTAAATTCTGAACTTTCCGAGATAAAGAGCATTTAGATTCTTCATTATTCCACTGAGCACAACCCTTTTCTACACACTTTCCGGTAAATCGAAATCTCTGTTCAAGGTTTTCATTTTGCTCAATAAAATCTTCTGTGACAGCGAGAGGTGTGATAAACTGTACCTTTCCGTCTTTATTGACGACTCCAAAAAGCTGTGCCCCAACTTTCCCGAGATAACTGGGACACATTTTTTTTGAAGAATTAAATTCAGATTCCATAGCCTTTCATCTGGCTCTGAATATCCAGAATCTGCTTGTCGATTGCTACCCCAGGCTTGAAAATGATAATTCCCCAGGGAAACCAATCTTTCACTCTTAAAGGTCTCAAAAATTCTTTGAAATTTCTGTGTGCTCCGAAAGCCTGCGAATTATCCAATTTCGAAAGTTCGGAAAGCACTACATTCTGAATTCCTCTGTCGATGTTTTTTAACTGTTCGTCTGAAAGGTCTACTCCTTCCAATGAAACGAAAAATTGCTTTTTAGTTGCCATAGCTGTGATTTTTATTGGTTTTTTCTAAAGCAAATTTCACTCTATAAAATCATTAAAATCAGAGGAAAAACACCCGAATTGATAAGGTAAATACACCTGAAATCATTTTAATTTCGTAAAGGTTTGTAAAAGTGCTTGACAAACACAAAGTTTGTCATTCAGAACGAAACGAAGTGGAGCGTGGAATCTATGCTATTTTGGAGTAATCGTCGAAATTCCTACGGAATGACAAACTTCATGTATAATTTTGTTCTCGCAGATTTTGCTGATTGCGCAGATTTTTACACTAAAAATATCTTCCCATTTTAGAGAAGATATTTCAGCAGCTTCCTCCGTGAATGTCACCTATCGCTAATGTTCTTTTCATTTACTTTGAAATGTATTTTGCATCCACAAAATCTGTCAGCCAAACATTGTTTTCAGAAAGATAAAACAGAATTCCGTCTTCAAACATTTTTTCTGTTGAAATGGTGAGAATAATTGGTTTTCCGTGGCGCATTCCAACATTCGTTGCCGTTTCTTTATCTATGCTTAAATGAACGTGTTGCCGGCTTCTTTTTTCAATCCCTTTTTCTAAAATGGAATCGATATTATTCTGAGCCGTTCCGTGATAGAGAAATTCCGGCGGTTGTTGCGGAATTAAAGCTAAATTAATATCGATAGAATGTCCCTGACTTGCTCTGATTTTAGTTTTATCTTCATTAAAAGCAAATCGTTTTTTAGAATTGGTCTGCACAATTTCATCCAGTTCTTCAAAAGTAAACCCTTGTGAATCGTTGGTTGATTTTGTGATCAGTTCATCAACATTTGCCCAACCGTTTTCATCCAGATTCAACCCTATCAATTCGGGATGATGCCTGAGAACATAGCTCAGGAATTTGCTTATTTTCTTCTTTTGTTGTTCGTTCATGGTTTGTGTTTTTATTTCATTAATTTTTTATCTAATTTTTCACACAGCTTTTCAATATCCTTTTTCTTCGCTAAAACCTCAACCCACTCTTCGGGAATATTTTCAAAACCATAATAAATTCCGGCAATTCCTCCTGTGATGGCTCCTGTTGTATCGGTATCTTCTCCTAAATTGACTGCTTTTAAAACTGCTTCAGAGTAGCTTTCTGAGTTTAGAAAACACCATAATGAGGCTTCTAAGCTGTGGAGAACATAACCGGAAGAGCTTATTTCTTCTTCCTGCAAAGTATGTAGGGGAGCCAAATCATATTCACCTACTTTTAATTCTAAAATTCGATGAAATTTATCCATCTCATTTTGAGAACAAATAGGATTATGATCTAAAAAGTTCCGAACTGTTTTCTGCATTGTTTTGTACGCTTCCCACTTATTTTTTCCTTTGAGAATTTCCAAAGCCAATTCCAAATAAATGAAGCAAGCCAAAGCAGAACGAATGTGTCCGTGTGTAATCTTGGAAACCTCTTTTATTCTATCAAAACGTTGTTCAATCGGGAAATCTTTGATATAAAATAATAATGGCAAAATTCTCATTAAAGAACCATTCCCATTATCAAACTCACTTGTTCCACCACATAAAGTAGGAGAAGTTCCTTTGCTAATTCTATGGATGGCTTGTGAAGTTGCTATTCCAATATCGAAAACTCTTCCGTGTGGTGTCCAAATTTCCGCATTGTACCACTGTAAAAACTTCAAAGCCATGTCTTCCAAATTATATCCATTACAAAGGCTGTCTGCAAGACATAATGTTAAAGAACCATCATCACTCCAGGTTCCCGCAGGTTGATGATGTGTTCCTAAAGCTCTCATTTTTGTAACTGGTGAACGTTTTAATTGTTCCCTGCTTCTGAATTCCACCAGAACGCCCAAAGCATCGCCAATGCAAACTCCGAAAACTCCTGCTTTTACAGTATTTTTCATTAGGCAAGATTTACTAATTTATCATACAATAATTGCATTCCTTTTGTTGCGGTTTCTTTCATTACGACCGCTCTTTGTCCGTATCCGAAACCTGTTTCGTTGGGATTAATTACAATTAAAAGACAATCATCCTTAATATCATGAAGCAATCCTGCAGCCGGATAAACCTGCAAAGAAGTTCCAATTACCAGAAAAATATCTGCTTCTTTCGCTTTTTTTGAAGCTTCATACATCAAAGGAACATCTTCACCAAACCAAACGATAAAAGGTCGCAATTGAGCGCCGTCTTCCGCTTTATCCCCGATGCTGATATCGTCTTTCTGTTCGTAAATCAGATTTTTATTGTTGCATGAACAAGATTTGAATAATTCTCCATGCAAATGAAGGATATTCGCAGAACCCGCTCTTTCATGAAGATCATCGATATTTTGTGTGATAATCTGAACCTCAAAATGTTCTTCTAAATCGGCAATTAATTTGTGTGCATCATTTGGTTTCACTTCATGAAGTTGGCGACGTCTCTGATTGTAAAATTCCAATACCAAAGCTCTGTCTTTTCGCCATCCTTCCGGACTTGCAACATCTGTTATATTATGATTTTCCCAAAGACCATCTCCGTCTCTGAAGGTTTTTATTCCGCTTTCGGCACTGATTCCTGCGCCGGTTAATATGGTTAGTTTTTTCATTTGTTGTTGTTTTTAATTGTTTTTAACGCAAGGCTCGCAAAGAATTTTTTTACCATTATTCTGTATATTTTTCGTTCGCAAAGGCGTTACACTCAGCAAAGAAATAAGCTTAATCTTTTATACTTTGAATATCATTTGTCTTTTCAAAATTAAATTTTTGATGTTTTCAATCACCATTTTTTCTCTTTCTTCCCAAGTTCCGGAAACTTCGAGAAAATTAATCTTATTTTCTACTAAAACCTTTCGATGACTTTGATCTAAAAGGTTTCTTTCTTCAAATTCAAGGCGGGTTCCGTCCTGAATATATTCTGCATCTTTTGTCAAATAAAGATATAAATCGGCTTTATTTTTCTCAATAATTTCTTCCGGAACGTTTAATTTCCTCCCAAAAATAAATTCAGCGTACGATTTCGTAATGTGAACATCAGTATCAATTAAGGTTAAGAAACTTTCTTTATGATCCACTTTTTCAATTCGATTGGCGTGTTCTGTGTAGACTTTTTCAAGATTTTCAAATTCGAATTTCTTAGAATTTTGAATTAAATCTCTTCCCGCTTCCGACACTTTATTTGCTTTAAAATATTCGGAAAGTTTATTCGTCATCACCGTTTTTCCCGTTGATTCTGTTCCTAAAAAAACAACTTTTAATGCAAAATATTTCTGAACGGATAACGGAAGATAACTCCAGTTTTCAAATAAATTTTCGCGGATTTCTGAAGCTGAAATCTGAATACTTTCCCTGTTTTCATCAAACATAAAATGGTCAACATCCATAATCACAGAAAGCATTTCGCCATATTCCTCAGATGTTACCAGAAAGTTTTCTTCTTTAAAATACTCATTAAAAACCTCACTCCACTTCTTTGAAATTTCCCAATCTGAAACTGATGAATTCGGAAAATCTTTTTCACTGTAATTGAATATTTTTACGTTAAGATTTTTATTCTCAGAAAAAGTATCTTTTATCCATTGCTTTCGGATATTTCCGTCGATTTTTTCATTTTCTTCTGCACAAACTAAAACCGTTACATCTCCTTTTTCAAGTGCAAATTCGATCATTTTTTGATGACCGATATGAAACGGATAAAATTTACCAAATACAAAACCTTTCATTTTAAAAAACTTTAAATTTTAAAGAAGCCATATAATTTCTCGGCATCTGAATAAAATACTTTCCTGTGCCATCTGCTTCTGTGTAACCGTAATTATAATATCGTCTGTTCGTTATATTATTCACAAAAAATCCTATTTGCCATTGATTCCAGTCATACAAAACTCCGGAATTGAAAATTACATAAGATGGAAGTTTTGCTGTGTTTGAGAAATCCATGTACGAACTGTCCTGAAATCTGGAAGTTACATTAATTGTAAGATTCTTCAATTTATAGCTTACTTCCTGATTTACAATAAATTTCGGCGTTAATACCGGACTAAACGAAATGTTTTCTTCTTTAATTTTAGCTGAAACAAAAGATGAATTATTTTTCAAATTCCAATGCTCATTAATCTGATAACTGAATGATAATTCAGCTCCAATTCTGTAGCTTTTATCTACTTTATTGGTTAAAGCCAAACCATTAGATCCGAAATTTCCGTTTAATACAATTTCATTTTTAAAATTCATGTAAAACAGATTGAATTCAAGCTTGATTTTATCCTTATTAAAACGGTAACCCAACTCATAGTCAGTTACATATTCCGGCGAAATTGTTCCAAGTGTCAATTGATTATTTTCATCAAGCATCAGATTATCATTTCCCATAAAAATATCATTTCTTGTCGGCTCTCTTCCCACTCTTCCCAAACTGAAATATACATTTGATTCATTGTTAATCAGATAATTGATTCCAATTTTTGGATTGAAGAAATTCCATTCCAATTCATTCATCGAAAGATCTCCTTTATACCTGAAATCTGCAAATCTATACTGAACATCTCCGGAAAAAACCCATTTTCCAACTTTGAATTCTCCCTGAGCAAAAGCACTTACATCATTTTTATACCCTGTATTTCTGTACAATTCTCCCAAGAAAATCTCGCTTCCTGTGTGATTTCTGTGGTATACATTTCCATTAATTCCTGCGACAATTTTTCCGTTTTTAAATTTATTCTGAAAATTGCTATAAAATCCCAAGAAATTTGAATTAAAAGCATAATTGTAAATTTCTCCGTTTTCCGGTAATCCGATGAAGTTATTCCAGTTAAAATCATAATTTCCATTCAAATGCATATAATGAATACTGCTTTGAAGAGAAGAAGATTCGCTCAATTTCGTCTGATTAAAAACCTGCATAAATGTCTGAAAAAACCTATCTTTTTCATCTCTGTTTCCATTGGTTCGCGGATCTTTATCAATCTGTTCCTGAGTCACGCCCAACCAAGCCAGCTGATTTCTCTGATTCCCCATCAAAGCATTGAATTTCCAGATACTTTTATCCTTGAAAATTCCACCGCTGATAAACGCAGATTGCCCATGATTAGAGGAATTATACTTGTAACCATCAGAATAAATTTCGGATAATCTCACATGAATTCCCATATTATTTTTAATTCCTGAAGTGTACTTTCCATACAATCTCATCGAATTATACGAACCGTAATTTGTTCCAAATTCAAGATTTTTTTCTTTTAAATCAGGAGAAAACAACTGAATGCTTCCGCCATAACTCGCTGTTCCATTCTTTGATAAGCCAACTCCTTTCTGAATCTGAATTTTATCAAAAGAATTAAAAATATCCGGATAATTCGAAAAATAAGAGCCCTGATCTTCCGGTTCATTCATCGCTGCTCCATCCATCGAAACATTGATTCTCGTCTGATCGATCCCACGAATTCTGTAGTAAGAATAGCCATTATTTCCACCAGTATCCGAATAAGCCGTGACCGACGGAACAGATTCTGACAATAAAAAAGAGGGCTCCTTCCCTACATTTCGAATACTTTTAGCAGGATTGATATTATGAAAATTCACCGCCTGCAATCTTCCCGCTTCACTCTGAATCACCACTTCCTGAATATCCCTGATCGAATCTTTTTCCTGAGAAAAAAGGTAGGAAATCGGGATAAATGTTGCTAAAAGTATGAGTTTTTTCATGGTTTTAAATTTTTAAAAGTTCTCTGTAAATGAATTCATTTTCATCATCAAAACAGACAAAAACAACTTTTTCAATAATTTCTGACTGAAAATTCTGTACTTCATTAACAGTAATTTTGGCAGCCAATTCCTTTGGAAATTTATAAACTCCCGTACTGATATTTGGAAAAGCAATGCTTTTAACATCAACGCTTTTTGCCAGTTTTAATGAATTTTTATAACAATTCGCCAAAAGTTTCGAACATTTTTCTTCATCTCCATTCCAAATCGGGCCAGCCGTGTGAATAACGTATTTTGCAGACAAATTTCCTGCTGTTGTCACGACAGCTTCCCCCGTTTTACACTTCCCTTGTCTATTTCTAATTTCAATACATTCATCCAAAATTTGCTTTCCTCCCACACGATGAATTGCTCCATCAACTCCACCGCCACCCAATAAAGATGAATTGGCTGCATTGACGATTGCATCGGCTTTTATTTTGGTAATGTCACCTTTTATTAATTCAATTTTCATTGTAATTAGTTTTCATTCAATCTCAGCTTCCTGTTTAAATCACCCTCATTAAATCGTAATGGTTTTTCTTCAGGAATCAACAAATTATCCAAGTCATCATTTAAAACAAATTCATGCTGTTCTTTCACGAAATCTGAAATACTTTCAATTAAAACAATATCTTCCTGAGCAAAAGATTTGATGAAATCATTTCTTAATCCAATTTGTATTGCTCTTCTCTCCAATTTATTACCGAAAGGATCATGATCCGGATCCCATTGCAATCTCACAGATGATTCTTTTACCTGATTTTGCCATTCTTCTCTTGATAATTCCAACCTTTCGTTGTAAGAAGAATAAACGGCATTTTCTAAGTATTTTTTAAAAGCATCAATTTTTAAATGAATTGCCAAAACATATTCCTGTCCTTCTTTTCTTCCCCATCCGTTTCGGTACATCATCCACAGAAAATTAGGTTTGATCCAAGTCATTCTTTTAAGACTAAATGCTCCTCCAAAATATTGATTCTGAACTGCAAATTCACCAATTTCTTTTCGATAAGACTGATAAACAATTATTTTCTCATCATCATATTGAGCCATGATGTGATGTCCCTTTTGAGGCCAATCTTGTAGTTGTTCTTTATATTTTTTTAATTTAAGTCTCATCCTATTTCTTCGAATGGCTTTATCATTTCTTCCTTTTTAGTGAGAACCGCAAAAACCACTCTTTTAAATTTATTTTTATATTTCCCATGAAGATGTTTTTTGAACAATTCTGCAATTTCTTTCGGATCATTTTTGAAAACTCCACATCCCCAAGCTCCTAAAATCAATGTTTCATTTCCCTGGTTTAAAGCTAAAGCGAGCATTTTATCCATTCTCAAATCCATTGCTCCGAAAATTTCGTCTGCTCTTTCAGGTTCCTGTCTTTTTACAACACCCGCATTTACCGCAGGAGAAGTTATAAAATTGCACAAAACAGGTTTTGTCAGCAATTCACCTTTATCTTTTCTGAAAACCGGAACTTTCGGACTGTAAATCATCATATCTGTGTAAAAACAAGATTCCATTGCGCGATGGGTTTCATAATATTCCCATCCTTGCAATAAACTGTCATGAAGACCTGAAGTTCTCGCCAAACTCTCTTCCTGAGCTTCTGCTCCATTGATAAAACCTCCGCCCGGATTTTTTGCTGATGCGAAATTCAGACACATGATTTTCTCCTGATTTTCTTCTTCAGCCAATCGTAAAATCGCTTTTAAAGAACTGCAGCTCCAAGTTTCAAATTTTGTTTCAAAATCTGTTTTCGGAAGCTTATTTGCTGTCATTTCCGAAAGCTGTTCAGATGAAAACAAAACAGTTTCTTTTTTACAGATTTCCAGTTCGTTTTCTATATTTATTTTTTCGTTGTCTTCGTTTATATAATATTTTTTGGCTAGGATTTCTAATGTATCTTTTGCCATTCCTTTATTTGTCATCGTTAGTTTTTTAATACTTAATAATAAGTTTTCTACATCCGGATTTGCAGGATTTTTAAAATTATCTCCAATAAATACTTTTGTCACATCAATTTTTCCTACAATTGCCTGATTAAATTTTTCTAAATCTTCAGAAGGAATCCACAATTCATTATGATTTTTTGCGCCAACATTTTGCGTTGGATATTTATTTACTTCATCTTCCAACACTTCAAATTTTGTTACAAAACCAAGATAATTTCCTGCTTCATCTCTTGTATTCCATTTTTCAGCAATTTCGGAAGCATAGTCTTCGTTCAAAACGGGATAGAAAATCGGTTGCCATTCTAGTCTTGGAGGAAATTTTTTGTAATTGCTTTCGATTATTAAAATCATTTCTTTTTCTCCGACTGGTCTGAAAAGTGTTTTTGTTTTCATAATTAATGCTTTGTGTTTTTATCCCCTCAATTCGTCTCTTACTTCCATTAAAGCAAATCCCAGAAGATTTTCACCATTCCATTGCTGAGGATTTTCGGCTTGTCTATCTGTTTCGAGCATTCCGATTCCCCAGATTTTGTCATAAGGACTGGCTTCTACTAAAATTTTATCTTCTGTAGAAAGTAAAAATTCTTTAAAACCTTTATTTTGAGAGAACTTTAATAAATTTCCCTGTTTTACGATTTCATATTTATGATCATCCCAAAATTGAGGATCAAAGTTTTTGACTTTTCTTCCTAAGCTTTTGGCTTGATTTGGAGTTGCTGCATTTAGAATTTTCTCTAAAATTTCCATATCATTAAATAATTTCGCTTTTCCGGCCATCATATAATGTTCAGCAGTTTTATAAACAATTCCATTTTCGTGAAACTCAAACGGAAACCATTGACTGAAACATGCTTTTGTAATTTCATCTTTTACCGTGTGTCCCCAAAAGAACAGGAAATTCAACGTCTCTTTTTTCTGAAACTTTTCAATTATATTTTGTAATGTATATTTCATATTGTGTTATTTTTACACAAATTTAAAAGAATCTGATTTTATCATCCAAATTTATTTGCGTTAATTTTACACTAAATTATTTAATCAATTGATTTTCAGTAATTAAAATTTATTTTATGTAAACACAAATGACACAAATGTTTTCCACAAATGATACAATTTTGATTATTTCTATGTTTTGGCTAAAGCCAATTTGATGTATTTTGAATTGAAAACGGACTAAAGTCCGTTCCTATCGATGTTGAAAATCTAGATTCGTAGTTATTTTGAAGGATAAATTATCCACGCATTTTTGTCATTCTGATGAAAGAAGAATCTATTTTCATGTTTTGTAGATTCTTCCACTTTGCTTCATTCTGAATGGATCGGTGTAACCAATCGGTGGTTGCTTATTCTACGAATTCATTCATGAAATTAATGTTTAAAAAAAGCTATTTTATTTCAAAATAAAAGCCTTCCTCTTCCAATTCTTTATATTTTTCCTGATTAAAAGTGAATAATTTCCCAGGTCTGCCGCTGCCTTCTTTTTTAAGATTATTGGTTTCATTCAACAGATCATAACTCATAATCTTTTTACGGAAATTTCGGCGGTCTATTTCTTTACCAACGATTGTTTTATAAAGATTTTCAAGGTCTGAAAAAGCAAATTCTTCACTCAAGAGGTTGAAACCAATGGGTTGATATTGGATTTTTGTACGAAGTCTTTTTAATGCAATATCAATAATTGTTTGATGATCAAAAGCTAATTTAGGCAGCTGGTTTACGCTGAACCATTGCGCATCTTCCGCATCAGAATCCGCAAACAGTTCATGATAAGAAGGGTTAACAAGTCCCAAATAAGTGATAGAAACCACTCTATTTCGCGGATCGCGACCAACATTACCAAAAGTATAGAGTTGTTCCAAAAAATCGGGTTTTATGCCTGCTTCTTCGTGGAGCTCCCTTTTTACAGCATCATCGAGGTTTTCATCATCCAAAACCAATCCGCCGGGAAGCGCCCAACCTCCTTTGAAAGGTTCAATATTTCTTTTAATCAACAAAAGCTGAAGATCTTTTTTATCAAAATATCCGAAAATAACTGCGTCTACAGCAACTTTTATATCCTGTAATTTTTTTGGAGACTCCATAATATTAATTTGCGTTACGAATACACAAAAATATTGTTTTAATTCGGATCTTTAAAATTAATCTGTCTCTTTTTACTGTCAAATAAAAAATAATTCACTCTATTCAAAAATTTATTATATTTATTTTAATTAATAACTAACTTAAAACTAAACTATTATGAAAAAATTATTTCTTGCATTCTGCACCGCTACTCTATTCATTGCCTGTGACAAGGTAAAAGTGGATATGAAAAATTCTGACAAAAAAGATTCTTTAGCCAACGACGAATGGAAACCCGTAGATTCGGCAACCGCAACCAAAGCATGGATGGATTATGCAACTCCTGGAGAAATGCAGAAAATGATTGCTAAAGCCGACGGAAATTGGAACGGAGAAACTACTATGTGGATGGAAGATGGCGCACAACCAATGACTAGCAAATCTGAAGCGACAAACAAAATGATGTTCGACGGTCGCTATCAAATGAGCACACACAAAGGGAATATGATGGGAATGCCTTTTGAAGGAGTAAGTATTCTGGGATATGACAATTCTAAAAAGAAGTTTGTAAGCACCTGGATCGACAATATGGGTACCGGAATTATGAACATGGAAGGCGATTGGAATTCATCCTCAAAATCTATTGAATTTAAAGGAAAAATGACCGATCCTTCAAGACCCGGAAAAGATTGTAATGTAAGAGAAGTTTTCACTTTCGTTGATGATAACACCCAAAAAATGGAAATGTTTGGTCCAGATCCGAAGACCGGAAAAGAGTTTAAAACAATGGAAATAAAATTTACCAGAAAATAAATACTCTAAAACAAAAAAATCCGCAGAAATCTCTGCGGATTTTACTTTTATTTTTGCCTTTTACCTGGCTCTTTTACTTAATCATTAAGCTTCAATACAGCCATAAATGCCGATTGCGGAACTTCTACCCTGCCAATCTGCTTCATTTTCTTTTTACCTTCTTTCTGTTTTTCCAAAAGTTTACGCTTTCTGGAAATATCTCCTCCGTAACATTTTGCGGTAACGTCTTTTCTTAAAGCCTTAATGGTTTCTCTTGCAATAACTTTCGCTCCCAAAGCTGCCTGAACTGCAATGTCAAACTGCTGTCTCGGAATCAGTTCACGAAGTTTCTCACACATTTTTTTACCAATGTAATAAGCATTAGAATCGTGAATCAATGAAGAAAGCGCATCCACCATGTCACCATTAATCAGAATATCCATTTTAACCAGCTTAGAAGAACGCATCCCAATTGGTGAATAATCGAATGAAGCATAACCCTTAGAAATTGATTTCAAACGATCGTAAAAGTCAAAAACAACTTCTGCTAAAGGCATATTGAATGTTAATTCTACTCTATCTGCCGTTAAATAACTTTGGTTTACAATCTCTCCTCTTTTCTCAATACAAAGCGTCATTACGGCTCCAACAAAGTCAGATTTTGTAATGATCGAAGCTTTAATATAAGGTTCTTCAACTCTGTCTAAAAGATTAGGATCAATCATTTCAGATGGGTTGTTGATTAAAATTGCTGTTTCGGGTTCTTTTTTAGAATATCCGTGGTACGAAACGTTGGGAACGGTTGTAATAACGTTCATATTAAATTCTCTTTCCAAACGTTCCTGAACGATTTCCATATGAAGCATTCCTAAGAATCCGCAACGGAAACCAAAACCAAGAGCTGCAGAACTTTCCGGTTCGAATACCAAAGAAGCATCATTTAATCTTAATTTTTCCAATGAGAATCTTAATTCTTCAAAATCTTCCGATTCGATAGGATAAATACCGGCAAAAACCATTGGTTTTACTTCCTCAAATCCATCAATTGGTGCATCTGCAGGGTTTACAAAAGAGGTAATCGTATCTCCTACTTTTACTTCACGGGCATCTTTAATCCCCGAAATAAGATAACCTACATCTCCACATTCAATTGTTTTCTTTGGAACCTGCTTTAGTTTTAAAGTTCCGACTTCATCCGCACCATATTCCTTTCCTGTAGCAAAAAATTTGATCTTTTCGTTTTTGGAAATACTTCCATTTACAATTTTGAAATAAGCTTCAATTCCTCTAAAAGGGTTATAAACAGAATCGAAAATCAATGCCTGAAGTGGTGCTTCAGGATCTCCAACCGGTGGCGGAACTCTTTTCACAATCTCCTCTAATAATTCGTGAACACCCTCTCCTGTCTTACCAGAAACTCTAAGAACATCTTCGTATTTACAGCCTAAAAGTCCCATGATTTCGTCGGTAACTTCTTCAGGATTAGCAGATGGAAGATCTATTTTATTAAGAATCGGAATAATTTCCAAGTCGTTTTCTAAAGCTAAATATAAATTACTAATCGTTTGTGCCTGAATGCTTTGCGCAGCATCAACAATTAAAAGTGCTCCTTCACAAGCTGCAATAGAACGAGAAACTTCGTAAGAAAAATCTACGTGTCCCGGTGTATCGATAAGATTCAAAATATATTTTTCGCCATTAAGCTCATAATCCATCTGGATGGCGTGAGATTTAATCGTAATCCCACGTTCTTTTTCCAAATCCATATCATCAAGCGTCTGAGATTGTAACTCTCTTTGAGTCACCGTATTGGTATACTCCAAAAGACGATCCGCCAAAGTACTTTTACCGTGGTCGATATGGGCGATTATGCAAAAATTTCGTATGTTTTTCATTTAAGAACTATGTAATTTGCAAAGATAAAAAAATGCAGGAGAATTTCATTTTTAATTTTTAGTGATAAACACCATTTATTCTGTTGATTTAAATTGAAAAAGAGAGGTAAAATGTTTTTCTTGGATACTTATTTAGATTTACCAAAATTCTCTGGTAATATATAATGTCCGGTTAAAGGATCAAGTGAAACTTCAGTTCCTGCCATTGCCTTTCTCTTTTTTGCAGCTTTGGCATCAATTGCCACGATTGCCACATTAGCAACCACACTTCCTATTAATCCCGCAATACCGCCGCCAACCATTATAAACGAAGAATTAGATTCCGGGAAAAGTTCTTCTTTTTTAACTTCAATAAAAAGCCCCAGTTCATCCCTGAAAATTTCAGTATACCCTACCGGAATTACTTTATACGGAACTCCATTATATACAAAAGCATAAAAATTTCTGATTGGCATTTTCTCTTCTCCATTTACTGCTTTGGTAACGATTCCTTTACTATTGGTTTCAATGATAAAGCCATGTTCAGGACGGTGAGTAAAGAAACTGTAATAGTCTTTATAAACACCTTCTTTTAGATGATCTGCTTTATAAATTTCAAGTGTATCTTTTAAAATGGTTTCATAATTTTGAAGTTCCTCCTGAGAAATCGTAATCTCCCAAGGTTTTGCATTATAAGAACCTTTTAATAATTCCGAAAACGTAAGACTGATTTTTTTAGCAAGACTTTGAGCAAGATACGGCGTTACGCGAGAAGAAACTGTTGCAACGGTGTCTTTTCGGTATAATAAATGATACCCGTCCTCTTTTTTAAGAAATGTGCTTGCGCGGACTTCAAGTTTTCCTATTGAGAACTTCTCTTGTTTATCTTCAGAAACTTTTATATTTTCAATCAAAAGAACTAATTCGTCATTTCCTTTTACAGGATTATCACTGTAAAACCAATCCTGGAAATCTTTGACTGCATTATTTTCAAACGCTATATTTACCTGGTCTTTATGGTACATTACAGAGCCAATTTCTTTATTTTCTCTTTGATCAATTACCGTAAAGTTTTTATAATTAACTTTTTTGCTTTTAACTGACTGCGAAAGTTTTATTGTTTCGGTTTTTTGAGCGCATAGAGATGCTGAAACTAAAATGAATAGGAATAGCTTTTTCATTTTTTATTTTTTTGAATTTTAACGGGTAATAATTAAATATAGAAAAGTTTATAATTATTTTTCAAAAATATAAGTTCCGTTAAGGGAATCAATATAAACATCAGATTCCTGAGTCGATTTGAATCCTATTCCGTTTACAGCACCGTTTGCCCCATTAGATCCAGAATCTACTACTGCTCCAATCAAAGCTCCTACGACTCCACCTGCAAGTGCACCTATCATAATACCGCCTGTTTTTGTTTCAGAAAAAAGATTTACTCTCGAAGTATGAATATAAAATCCTTTTTCATTTTTTTTCATTTCGTCAAAACCAACGGGTGTCAGTTTATAGGCTACGCCGTTTTCCACATAACAATACATTTCTGAAAAAGAGGTACTCACTTGATTTTTGATTAATCGTACCACTTTTCCTTTTTTATTTTTTTCTACCCTGTAATCAAAGTTTGGCTGCTGATTGTAAAAAGTTTTAGAACTTGTATAAACACCGTTTTCAAGGACAGGATTGGTTAATGCTTTATTGTTTTTAATCAAATATTCATCATAATTATTTATCTGATTTTCCGGAATATAAGATCCCGAAACGGAACCTGAATAGGTAATTTTAATAAATTCAGAAATAATATCTGAAATTTGCTGGGCTAAGTATTTTTGTGGGTGAGAGACCGTTTTTGGATTGCAGACAATAACGTTATCGAATCTCGTAATGAAATAGTATTTATCATTTCTCTTCAAAAAACCTGATATTTTTATCTTGGCTTTGGCATAAGGAAAAGTTTTGTTTTCGTCTTGTTCATCATATGCTTTCAAATTTTCAAGCATAATCACAATATCTGTATTCCCTACATTATCATTAGCTTCCTTAAACCATTTTTCAAAGTGGCTTTTAAGGTCTACATCAGCAAATTTAATTTCAGCTTTTTCATCTTTATCTGTTACGCTACCGATAGTCTTATCGTTTCTGTTATCTATTAAAGTTAATGATTTAATGAAACCTTTTTTATCTTTAATATTCTGATTCAAAGTTATGAGTTCAACTTTTTGAGCAGCTACTGTTGCGGAAATCAATAGGAAAAAGATCAATTTTTTCATTAAAAATATTTTCTACAAATATTCTAAAATTAAACGACCCTCACAATAAATTGCAAGAGTCGTCCAACATTAAAAAAATAAACTATTATGGGTTTTGCTTCGGTCTGGGAGAATTTCTCTTCCCATCATGAGACTTTTTTTCGTTCATCTTATCTCTCATCATCGCTTCAGAATTGAAAAGTTTCAATACTTTCTGACAAGGAATAACGGTCTGCATTTTTTCTGCATATCTCTTTTTGTTATCCAACAATTTTTGTCCTAAATCAAAACTTTGCTGAAGTTTTACTTTCGCTTCTTCTTCATTAAGTTTCTCCGGATCAAAATTAGAATCAAACTGGCTTTTTATTTTCTTCTGATCATCCAGATATTCATTGTAAATAGAAGTAAACTCTGCTTTATCCTGCGGTGAAACTTCCAGCATATCGACAACCATTTTATTTCTGAATTCAGTAAGAAGAGCTTTTCTTTCATCCGGTGACATACTATTTATCACCTCTTTCCTCTTTTCCGGACTCATTTTCTTCCAGTCATAATCCTTGACCTGGGCATTCAAGCCAAACCCTGAAATTATAAAAAGTGTAAATAATATTTTTTTCATCTTCTTTTTAATTATATAAGTCCAAATAAACATCCTGACTCGAGTTATTGGCTAACTCGGCGATTTCAGAATTGGTAAGAGATTCAAGATATTCATTCATATGAACGTCATTTGCTGCTTTTACCGATTTTTTATTCTGATTTTCAGAATTATTATTCACTACCTGAGAAACAACAGGCTTTATATTCATCTGACTTTCAACTGTTTGATTAGCATTTTCAACAGAAGTTAAATCTGATGCTAAAGTTTCGTAAGCTATTTGACTTTCTTTTTTTGGAACTTCTATGTTATTAGCATAACGATTAACCGAATCTCCATTTACCGGAGAATTTGAATTATAAACAAAAGTCACTCCAAAAATAAGAGCTACAGACGCTGCAATTGCATATCCCCAATTCAGTTTAAAAATTGGCGCTTTTTTCTCAGCTTTTATTTCATCCAATACATTTTCCTGAACAGTTTCAAAAACACCTTCAGGAATTTTATATATGTTTTTGCGTTCCAATTTATCCAAATCAAAACTCTGCACTCCGCTTAGAACTCTATCCTGAATCGTTTCAAACATATTTTCAGGAACTTTGTAAATATTTTTACGTTCTAATTTTTCCAGATCAAAATCTTTCACTCCGCCCAACACGTTTTCCTGAATGCTTTCAAAAAGATTCTCAGGAACTTTATAGATGTTTTTGCGTTCTAAATTATCCAGATCAAAATTTTCCATTTCTTGTTTTCTCAAAAATTATCTTTCGTAATTCTCTTTGATATATTCTTCTATTTTTTGTTTGGCATAATGATAATTTGTTTTTAATGTCCCCACCGACATATCTACAATCTGAGATATTTCTTCGTAAGGTAAATCATCATAATACCGCATCATAAATACCAACTTCTGTTTTTCAGGCAGACTTTGTATCGCTTTTTGCAGAAAAATTTGTATTTCTTCCGCATCACCTTCGGTGTTATCGGCAACCAGATTCTGCATATAATATTCAGGATCTTCGTCGGTCTTCTGCATTTTCTTAAGCTTATTAATCTGCTGCAACGCTTCATTGGTTGCAATTCTGTAAAGCCAGGTGTACAGCTGACTGTCATTTTTGAACTGATGAAAATTCTGGTACGCTTTGATGAAGGTTTCCTGCAAAGTATCCTGAGCAAGGTCTGCATCTACAATAATACGTCGAATATGCCAATATAATCTGCTTTGATAAGCATCCATCAGCACACGAATACCTTTTTCAAGTGTTCGTGGGTCTTGCATCAGCGCAATAATTTCCGCGTCCTTAATCTTCATAAGATGCTTTCATTGGTTTTGATTACAAAAATATTTAAAAGTTAAATTACTTATTCAATTTTTGTGCTATAATTTGGGTTCTTATTATTAAAAGTTAAAAAAACATCCATCGTCTGACTTCCATCACCCAATCAAAATATTTATCTTTGTTCAATGCAAACAGTCATTATCGGATCCGGAAATGTTGCCTATCATCTGGCAAAAGCATTCGTTCAGAATGGTATTTCTTTAGCCCAAATCTTTGGTAGAAATGAGAATGAACTTCAAAAAATTTCTTCAGAATTAAATATTCCTTTTTCAACAGAAAAACTGGAAGATGCAGATTTATATTTTATCTGCGTAAGTGACAATTCTGTAGAAGATGTTTCTAAAATAATTTCTAAAAAAAATAGTCTGGTTGCTCATACTTCAGGATCTCTTCCTAAAGAAGTTTTGGTAGGAGAGTACAGAAAATCAAGTTTTTATCCTTTACAGACCTTTTCAAAATCGAAAGATTTAGACTATACAAAAATACCTTTTTTTGTTGAAGCTGAAAATACAGAAGATCAAAAAATCCTAATCGATTTAGCCTCAAAAATTTCAGAAAATGTAATGGAAAGTACGCACGAAAAGAGAAAATATATTCATTTAACAGCAGTTTTCGCCTGCAATTTTGTGAATCATCTTTTTTCGAGAGCGAAAGAAATTTCAGATGCTCAGAAAATCCCGTTTGATTATTTTTTACCATTAATTGATGAAACCGTTCAGAAAATTCATGAAATTGAACCAAAATCTGCACAAACCGGACCAGCTGTGAGAAACGACAAAAGAGTTCTTGAGTTACACGAGCAATTATTGCAGGACGAAAGTCTTGAGATTTATAAAACGATGAATCAGTCGATTAAAAAAATGTATCAATTGCCATAAAGTTTTAACTTTGAGGAAAACAGAAAAAATGAATACAAATATCATTCGTTCCCTCATCATCGGAGCAGCCATCGTTATTACCGCTTTTGTGTTAGGCTCAAGCTTTAAAAACAGAAACTTAAAACAGGACACCATATCCGTTACTGGTCTTGGTTCTAAGGATTTTATTTCAGACGAAATAAGTTGGGGCGGAAGTTTCGACGCCAGTGCGATGGATGCCAAAGAAGCCTATAATTTAATCTCGCAGGATAAAGAAAAAGTAAAAGCTTTTTTCTACAGTAAAGGTTTCAAAGCTGGTGAATTTGCTTTTGGCGGGGTTAATTTTTCAAGGTCTTATCGTACCATTACCACAAAAGAAGCAGACGGATCAGAAAAATCTGAAGATATTTTTGATGGCTATAAAGCTACTCAGAGCGTGTTTTTCAGAGCGAAGAAAAATCCGGCTTTGATGAAGAAAATTGAAAGCGTTATTGATAAAACTGCAGAACTCATCAACAATGGTGTTCAGTTTGAGCCGTCTTCAGCACAATATACGTATTCTGATCTTTCTTCTTTAAAGCACAGTTTGATAGAACAGGGCTCAAAAGATGCCAAAGAAAGAGCCGAAAAAATTGTAAAAAGTGCCGACGGAGATTTAGGAAAACTAAAAGATGCTTCGATGGGTGTTTTCCAGATTACGGCGAAAGGTTCTACTGATGAAGACAGCTATGGAGGAAATTTTGATACTTCCAGCAAGGAAAAATCGGCGAGAATTACCGTAAGACTTACGTATAATCTTGATTAAAATTAGTATTAATAAAAAATAAAATGCGATTAGTGAATGCGATTGACTTGAATTTTTTATCATTCATCAATTATCATTGATCAATCATTAATTAAAATGAGTTATAAAGAGAAATTAAAAGATATAAAAGCATTTGTATTTGATGTAGATGGTGTTTTCACAGACGGAAGCGTTTATCTGATGCCCGGTGGAAATATGAGCCGTGTAATGAACGTTTTGGATGGTTATGCGGTTGTAAAAGCTTTAAAAAACGACTATCTCATTGGCGTTATTACGGGTGGAAATGACGAAATGGTGAGGCACCGTATCAGTTATCTGGGAATTCAGGATTATTATGCAAAATCGCATGATAAGATGGTAGATTATGAAGATTTTAAGAAAAAATATAAGCTTAAAAACGAGCAGATTCTTACAATGGGAGACGATTTACCGGATTTTCATATGATGCAGAATTCGGCGATTGCAGCCTGTCCTGAAAATGCCGTTCCTGAGATCAAAGGAATTGCAGATTATATTTCTCAGATCAAAGGTGGAAGCGGGGCAGTACGTGATGTCATCGAACAGGTAATGAAAGTTCAGGGTAAATGGCATGATGATAATACGCAATCTGTTTAAAATTTAATGATGAAAATATTATTAGCATCGCAATCTCCGAGAAGGAAAGAACTGTTGTTAAACTTAGGGTTTGATTTTGAAGTTGTAAAAATCGATTGTGAAGAAATTTTACCAGGAAATATAAAAATAGGAGAGGCTGCAGCGTATTTATCTGAATTAAAAGCTAATGCGTTCAGAAATCTTTTAGAGGGAGAAGTTTTACTGACTGCCGATACGGTTGTTGCAAATGATAATAAATTTCTCGGAAAACCGAAAGATGAAAACGAAGCCAAAGAAATGCTTCAGTCATTATCCGGAAAAACACATCAGGTTTACACCGGAATTACGATTAAAACTTTAGATAAAACCATTACAGAAACTGATGTTGCCGATGTAGAATTTGATGAAATTTCGGATGAGGAAATCAATTTTTATATTAAAAATTACAAACCCTTCGATAAAGCAGGAAGCTACGGAGTTCAGGAATGGCTCGGAATGTCGAAAATCAAAAAGATCAACGGGAGTTTTTATACCATCATGGGATTGCCCACTCATTTGGTCTATAAAATTTTGAAGGAAATCTAAATATTTTCAAAATAAAATTTTATTATTTTTACAAAATCATCAAACTGCTGATAATAAAAAGTAAATTAGCGAGTTATATTGAAATAATGAAAAAGAATATATTACTCCTTTTAGCCGCAATCGTTGTCGTTTCCTGCAGCACGAAAGTGAAAAAGCCGGAAGCAAGATCTAAGTTTTTAAAAGGATTTTCAACATATTACAATACACTTTTTAATGCAAAAGATGCGTTGAACAGTGAATTTACAGACAGAGATAAAGCCCATAAAGACAATTTTTATGCGCCATACATTCCTATCCTTACTTACGAAGAGCAGCCTTTAGGAAGTGATTTGGGACAATCTGCTGCTTTTGCCGAAAACTCGATGAAAATGGCAGAAGTAAACCGACCGCAACAACCTGGAAGAACAGGTCCGGGAATGCCTTCAAATGGTCCTGGAATGCCCGGAAATATGCCTCAGGATGCCAACAATCCAGAAGCTGCAAAAGGAGCAACAGTTTTAGAAATCGCAGAAGCAAAAGCCTTAAAAGCTATCAATAAATATTCTGTCATCAGAAAAGGAGAGGAGAAGAATAAAGTGATTTTTGATGCGTATATCATTTTAGCACAATCAAGAATTTATCAGGGTAAAGCCGTGAAAGCACTGGATGCACTGAATTACGTTTTCACCCACATGAAGGAAGACAAAAGGCTTCCTTTAGCTCATATTTATGAAGCTTTGGCTTATTCACAGATTAAAAATTATCACAAATCGGATGAGATTTTTGATAAGGTTAAAAGTGAAAAATTAAGCAAAGATCATGAGAAACTGCTGAGTATTTATTATGCAGAATCTCTTTTGGATCAAGGTAAAAAAGAAGCTTCTGTAAAAGAGCTGGACCGTGCTTTTGAATTAAATAGTAACAGAAAACTAAAAAGTAGAATTGCTTTTTTGAGAGGTCAGGTTTTACAGGAATTGGGGAGATCAGAATTAGCCAGAGAAAGCTTTGTGGCCGCTTACAAATATGCGAATGATTTTGAATTTGAAGTAAAATCACAGATCGAGATTGCTAAAACCTTTAATGGAAGAGGAAATTATGAAGGGGCAAAAGATTATCTTGAAAATATAAGTAAAAAAGGAACGTATGGTTCCAGAAAAAATGAGTTTTATTATGCCTTAGGTTTAATGGCTACCAAAGCCGGGAAGAAGAAAGAAGGCCAGGAGTTTTTCAGAAAATCATTGCTTGAGAAGGTTTCTGATCCGCAGGTGAGAGGTTTGACTTATTATGAAATCGGGAGAGATTATTTAGACCGAAACGATTACATCGGAGCAGGAGCTTACTATGATTCGGCACTGGCTTCAATGACGTACCAACCATCAAAAATTTTGTTGCAGGATCAGTCGAATTACATCAAAAAGATCTCAAAAAACTATTATTTAATCAAGAAAAATGACAGTATTCTTACATTGGCAAAAATGACAGAGCCACAGAAAACTGATTATTTTGCAAAATATATTGAGAAACTAAAAATCAAAGAAGAAAAAGAAGAACTTGAGAGAAGACGTGCCGAGAGAAGCAAAGGTTTTGATACCGGAGATTACAATGCCAATTCTTTATTTGCCAACAGCGGAAATTCTTTTGAAGATTTCGGAGTGGCGCAAAAAGGTTTTTATTTTGGCAATACAGGAACGGTAAGCAAAGGTACATCAACATTTAAGCAGGTTTGGGGAGATCGTGCTTTGGTTGATAACTGGCGCTATTCTAAAAAAATGGCTACGATTGAAGATATGAAAAACGAAGCATTGGGAATAACTTCTGCACCCAACCCGCGACGTTTTGAACCTTCTTATTATATCGAACAAATACCATCTGATGCAGGAAAATTATCTCAGCTTAAAAAAGACAGAGATACCGCTTCTTTGGGACTTGGAATCATGTATCAGAACTATTTTACCAATACCGCTTTAGCTACAAAAACATTGTATGATCTGATAGATGTAAAACCTGAAGAAAAAGTAATGTTGCAGGCTTTATATGAAATCTTTGCAATGAATTATGAGAAAAATCCGCAGATTGCAGCGAGAGCGAAGCAGATTTTACTGACCGATTATCCTTATACTTCTTATGCAGAATTCGTAAGAAATCCTAAGAATAACTCTTTTGTAAAATCTTCTGAAGAAGTTGAAAACGAATACAAAATGGCTTATGCCCTCTACGAATCTGAAAAATTTACGGAAAGTCAGGGGAAAATAGATCAGGTGATTCTTAAATATCCGAAAGATGCCATGATTCCGAAACTGAATCTCCTGAATGCATTCAATGCCGGAAAAACAAGCGGAAAGGAAGTAATGATTCTTCAGCTTGAGCAGATTGTTCTCAACTACGCCAAAACTCCGGAAGGTTTAAAAGCTAAAGAAATGCTTAATTATTTGAAAAGCGATTTGGCATTCAAGGCAACAGACAATAAAGGAAATGCGGTTCAGAACAGCCCGTTCAACGGACCTGGTAAACCAACAAATATTCCTCAAAATAATCAGAATAATATTGCTCCGGGGAATAATCAGATGCAGATGAATAATAAAAGTCAGATGATGAACAATAATCCTCAGAATAACAATAACATGAAAAAGGGCGTTCAGATGCAAAAACTCGAAGCTCCTGTTGAAGCAAAGCCGATGAATAAATAAAAGAAAAGCGAAGATTTACTCTTCGCTTTTTTGTTTTTTCTTTACTCCATGAAAATCTTTTAGATAGAAGGGCTCGAAATAAGCAATATCTTCAAACTCTTTTTTTTCTATTTTCTCTAAAGTTTTCTTTACCAAATATTTTGCAGAAGGGTAGATGTCTGCATTAAATTCAGCATTGGGAAGCTGTACAATATCTTTTGTTTTTAATGCACCATCGCCAACAAAAAGAACTTTTTTATCTTTAAATTCTTCGAAAGCATTTTCATCTAAAATTTTTGCTTCGGTTGCCGAGATCTCAGTTCCTGTCTGGCCATCATAAACGGCCGTATAAACCTCCATTCTTCTTGCGTCGACTAAAGTGATGATGTAATCAAAATTTTGCCCTAAAAACGGCTCTATCATGCTTTCCATAGAATTCACTGCAACTAATGGAATTTTTAAGCCGTAACAAAACCCTTTTGCCGAAGCCGCACCAATTCTTAAACCAGTATAAGAACCGGGACCTTTTCCCAAAGAAACCGCTTCGATATCTTTCATGGTCAATTTTGCGCCTTCTAAAGCCCATTCTACAAATGTATGCAGCGATTCGCTTTGTTTATAATTTTCTGAAACTTCTTCGCAGACACATAAAAGTTTCTCGCCATCAGAAATAGCTACCGAACAGTTTTTGGAGGAAGTTTCGAGATATAATATTTTCATTTTAAACTAATTTCTAAACAGCAAATCTAATTTTTGCTTTGATTCTGCAAATTTATGGCTTTATTTCCACACTTTGCCGACTCCACAATTTCCACGCTGATTTGTTTTTAGTCCAGATTTCAAGCAGCGATAAATTCATTTCAAAGTCTTCATTTTTATATAATCCTGAAACTTTTATTTTCCTTCTGATACTGAAAGTATTTTTGAACTTTTTGATCTCAGAAACTTCAGTCTGTTTGATTTCTTTATAAACCACTTTTCTGGACGACAAATCTTTTTTGAAATCATCCAGATTCTGAATCCATCCGTTGGAATGACCGAATGAAACATTTGATTCAAACAAATTTAAGATTTTAGAATCATTGTTCTGCATCAAAGAATCCAGCTTTTTGGTTTGAGACAGCAATTGTTTTTGTTGTTTTGAATAATTCTGAGAATATCCAAAAATGCAACAAAACAGAAATAGAATAGGGAAGAACTTCATTTCAAATTCTCAAATTGAAATTATCCTTTTCTGTAAATCGTTCTCGGTTCACTTTGAGCACTCGGATAAATTGTCATATCCGAAACTGTAACGTGTTGCGGAGCATTAATACAGTAGGCTATTGCATCGGCAATATCTTCAGCTTTCAAAGCTTCGTAACCGGCATAAACGGTCGCTGCTCTTTCCTGGTCTCCTTTAAATCTAATCAATGAGAAATCGGTTTCTACAGCTCCCGGCTGAATGTTGGTCACACGAATTCCAAATTCTGTCAATTCGATTCTCATTCCTTCGGAAATCACATCAACAGCTTTTTTGGTGGCACAATACACAACTCCATTCGCATAAGTCTGTCTTGCAGCAACCGAACTGATATTGATAATCTGTCCTGAACTTCTTTCTTTCATCATCGGAATCAGCTTTTTTGAGACGTATAAAAGACCTTTCACATTTCCGTCAATCATATTATCCCAATCATTTGTACTTCCTGCTGAAAGAGGCTCTAAACCATGCGCATTTCCTGCATTATTAATAAGAACATCAATATTTTTCCATTCTTCAGGAAGTGATGAAACAGCATTTTCAACTTCTTCTAAATTTCGAACATCAAACTTTAAACTAAATATTTCGGTTAAAGCTGATAATTCATTTTTTACCTTCTCTAAAACCTCAGCACGTCTTCCGCAAATAATAATTCTGTTTCCCTGTTTTGCTAAGAGTTCTGCTGTTGCTTTTCCTATTCCGGAAGTTGCTCCGGTGATGAGTATTGTTTTCATAATTTTGATTTTGCCATTAGCTTTTTAGCATCTGGCTTTTTATTGTGTATTAAAAACTAATAGTTTGCTGCCAAAAGAAAGAAGCTAATTTGCATCAAATGCCTCAAATGCATTCTCAATATGCTCTATGTTTAAATTTCTTTTTTCGTCAGGAAGAACAGAAATAATATCAAATCTTACTTCCTGATTTTTATTAAATTCTTCCATGAAATGATTCGCAGCCGAAACAATAGATTTGATTTTACCTTTTGTAACCGCTTCCTGCGGAAGAATGAAAAAATCTGTAGATCTGGCTTTTACTTCGACCACTATAATCAGATTATCTTTTTCGGCAATGATATCTACTTCATTTTTCTTGAATCTAAAATTTCGCACAAGAATTTTATAGCCGTTTTTAATTAAATAATCTGCGGCAAGATTTTCTGCTTCTTTTCCTAATTCGTTGTGATCCGCCATTTTTTGAGTTTGAGAGTGGGAGAGTTTTAGAGTAGATTAAAACTCAATTTTTATCTTATCCTCAACCTTCATCTTGATCTTACTTCCAATAATTAAAGGTCGATTGTCTTTAATATGACCATTCGGAAAACCAAAAACCACAGGAAAATTGTATTTTGAAATTCTGTCTGAAATCAGTTTATAGGCAAATTCATCAAAGCTTTCTTCGTATTGTTTGTTCTCTTTTTCATCGCCCATATTGGTCATTCCTCCAACAATTAACCCTTTTATTTTTGTGAAAACTCCGGCCAATTCCAGACTCATGATCATTCGGTCTAAAGCATAGAAATTTTCACCAATATCTTCAATGAATAAAATTTTATCTTTAAAATCAAATGAATATTTCGTACCTAAAAGCGCATAAACTAAGGCTAAATTCCCTCCAATCAATTCTCCTTCAATAATTCCCTGCTTATTAAGTTGGTGTGATTTTAAGCTGTATTTTAGCTTTTTACCTTTTAAAATATCAAAAAGCAAATCATAGCTTTCCTCTGTCACTCCAAAACTTGAAGTTTTAATGGTTTGTCCATGAATAGAAGCAAAACCTTTTTTCAGCAAATAACTTTGAATAACTGTGTTGTCAGAATATCCGATATACCATTTCGGATTTTTGCTGAATTCTTTTAAGTTTAGACTTTCCAATAAATGTTGACAGCCATAACCACCTCTTGAAGCCCAGACTGCAGAGATTTCGTTGTCATTTAAGGCCCAGTTCATATCTTTTAACCTTTCTGTTTCTGTTCCTGCATAATTGTAGCCATTTGAAAATTTGGTATAAAGATTTTTACCTAAAACGGGTTCATAACCTTTAGATTTAATCATTTCTATACCTTTTTCCAGTTGAGTAGGTTCTACTGAACCAGCAGGGGAAATAATGGCTATTTTATCGCCTTTCTTTAGTGGTTTCGGGAATATTTTTTCCATTTGTTTTTTTAAATTTTACTTCTTTTTTCTCGGCTTCTTCAAGTTGTTTATCGAATTGATTAAACATTTTAAAACTCTGTAAGAAGATAAAAAAACTGAAAATAATCAATACGACACCAACACCTTTTCTGATATTATTTGCTAACCTTTGAGTCAGCCTGTCGTGAAACTGCTTTGCCAAAAATATTTTAAGAAAATCAATCGCAAGATAAGTGGCAATTACAATTCCCAGATAGAAAATAACACTTTCTGTATCGGGATATTGATTTCTCACACCAATTACCGTTACTAACCAAAAAAGAATGACCCCAACATTCAGAAGGTTTAATAAAAACCCATTTAGAAATGTTTTAAAGTAATTCTGACTGATCAGTTTTTCTTCACCGGGCATGTGCATTTTGGTTTTTGTAATCAACATGATTATTCCGTATGTGAGAATAAGGATGGATGTTATTCTGTAAAAACCTGGATGTTTATCAATAAGCTGTACAATATCTGCACTGGCATAATACGCCGCAATAATACAAAGCAAATCTGCCGTAATAACACCAAAATCGAGCGCTAAAGCATGTTTAGGTCCTCTTGTAAAGCTGGTTTCGATCAACAGGAAAAAAATGGGCCCGATAAAAACGAGACTCAGCATAAAGCCTAAACCAATGGCAGAAAATATGAGTTCAAACATTAAAAATTTGTTTCAAATTCAAATTTAAAGATTATATTTTTATTGAGGTTTAAAAAGGTTATTGTTTTAATTCTAATTTAAATAAAAAAAGACCACAAAATGTGATCTTTAATATTTAAAATTATAAAATTCTATTCAACAATTTTAAAATCAAGTTGTTTTGCAATCAAATTAGCTTTTACCACTTTAATCTGAACCTGATCTCCCAACTGATACCGATTTCCTGTACGGTTACCGTAAACTGCGTGTGTAGCTTTGTCATAGGTGTATGAATCATCCATCAAATCGCGAAGTTTAATTAAACCTTCTGCGCCATTTTCCGGAATTTCAACCCAGAAACCAAATTCGGCAACTCCGGAAATAACCCCTGTGAAAGTTTCTCCCAAATGTTTTTCCATGAATTTCACCTGCATAAATTTGATAGAATCTCTTTCTGCATCAGCGGCCAAACGTTCCATTGCACTGCAGTGTTTTGCTTTTTCTTCCAATTCATTTCTGTCGGGAGATTTTCCTCCATCCAGATAATGCTGCAACAATCTGTGTGCAAGCAAATCCGGATAACGACGGATAGGAGAGGTGAAATGCGAATAATAATCGAATCCTAAACCATAGTGACCGATCGGTTCGGTAGAATAGACCGCTTTACTCATACTTCGCATCGCCAGAGTTTCAATCATATTTTCTTCGCCTTTTCCTTTTACATCTTTCAATAAAGTATTTAAAGATTCTGCAACTTTTTTGGTGTTTGCCAAATCCATTTTATATCCGAAAGTGGAAACGAAATCTCTTAACGCTTCCAGTTTCGCCGGATCCGGATCGTCGTGAATTCTATAAATAAAGGTATTTCCGTTTGGACTTCCTTTTTTTAATGATACAAATTCAGAAACTTTTTTATTTGCCAACAACATAAATTCTTCAATCAAATGGTTTGAATCTTTGCTGATTTTAAAATAAACACCAATCGGCTGATTGTTTTCATCTAAATTGAATCGAACTTCGCTTCTGTCAAACGTAATTGCACCGTTTTTGATGCGTTCACCACGCATAATTTTAGCCAATCTGTCCAAAACATTAATTTCTTCCTGCAAATCTCCTTCTTTGGTCTCAATTCTTTCCTGAGCTTCTTCATATGTGAATCTTCTGTCGGAATGAATAACTGTTCTTCCAAACCACTGTTTCTGAATTTCTGCTTTATCATTCAATTCAAAAACTGCGGAGAATGTATATTTATCTTCATTTGGACGAAGCGAACAAACATCATTACTCAAAACTTCCGGAAGCATTGGTACAACTCGGTCGACTAAATAAACTGAAGTCGCTCTTTCATAGGCTTCATCATCGAGAATAGTTCCCGGAACCACATAATGAGAAACGTCTGCAATGTGAACCCCGACTTCCCAGTTTCCGTTTTCCAGCTTTCTCATTGATAGAGCATCATCAAAATCTTTTGCATCCTTAGGGTCAATCGTAAAGGTTAAAACATCACGCATATCCCAACGCTTTGCAGCTTCTTCATCGGTAATTCTACGATCAATTTTGTCGGCATCTCTTTCTACTTCTTCCGGGAATTCGTACGGTAAACCGTATTCTGCGAGAATAGAGTGAATCTCGGTTTCATGCTCTCCCGGATTTCCTAAAACCTGTAAAATTTCTCCTTCAGGATTTTTATCTCCCGGTTTCCATTCGGTCATTTTTACAACAACTTTATTTCCGTTTTCTGCTCCGTTTATTTTTCCTTTTGGAATAAAAATATCGGTATTGATGGTCTTTTTATCACAAACCACAAATCCGAATTCCTTATGCTGAACCAATTGGAAAGTTCCCACAAATTCTGAACGTTTTCTTTCTAAAACTTCTAAAACAGAACCTTCCAGCTTTTTACCTTTAAAATTATAGGTAACAATTAAAACTTTATCGCCCTGCAAAGCATCTTTCACATTTTTTGAATGAATGAAAATATCATCTTTCAGATTTTCTACCGTTACGTAGGCATTTCCACTTTGGTTGAAATCGATGGTTCCTGTTAAAGTTCCTGCAATATTAAGATTGATGCTGAATTTACCTTTCTCGGTTTCTTTAATTCTTTGGTTTGCTAATAATTTATGCAAAGCCTGAATCACCATTTCTCTCTGTCGGGGATTTTTGTAATCAATTCCGTCTGAGATTTGCTTGTAATTGTATAATTTGGTTTGATTTTGGTTCATAAACCTCATAATCAATTTACCGATTTCCATGAGTTTATGGTCGTTTTTCTGACTTATATATTTTTTCTTTTTTGGCATTTTATTCTTTTAAATTTTTAATATAATTATCAAATTTTTCTGATAATTCTTTTGTGTTTGGTAATAATTTTGATAATCTTTTGGTAATTTTTCCGACGTTGAATAGGTTGTAATTCCTATCGGCAAATTACTGGATTTTAATAAATATTCTACAACAGTTCTGTCTTTACTCTTACAGATAATAATTCCGATTGCTTCATTCTCGTGAGGTAATTTTATTTTATCATTAAGCAGATTCAAATAGAATTCCATTTTGCCTTTATACTCCTGTAAAAATTCACCGATCTTTAATTCTAGCATTGTAACCGTCTATGAAAAAGAAGCAAATCAATAAAATACTCTTTATCTGAAATTTCAAATTTAAATTGATTCTGATTTTCTGAAATAGACATCCCAATTTCCCAATACAGATTGATCAAAGCAACGTTTACCGCCTTCATTGCTTCGTACTGGGCATTTCTTACTTTATTTTTAATTTTAGAAATAAATTGTATTTGAGAATTTTCAAGCATTATGAGTTTCTATTCTAAGCATTATTGTTTACAACGCAAAACTTAGTTTTTGTATAAATTTATAATAAATATGGAGAAGGAGAGAAAAAATTTTATGATGAACTCTGATAAAGCATCTTAAATTTTCAAAAGGAATCAACAGTATGGTAAATTCTGTTGGACAATGCAAATATATGAAATTAAAAATAAACAAGGCTCGTAATCTGATTTACAAGCCTTTACAAATTTAGCAAAATGCAATTTTATCAACTCTGTTTTGGTGTCTTCCACCTTCAAAATCAGTAGAAAGAAATTTATTTGCAATTTCTATAGCGACCTCTTTTGCAATGAATCTTGCGGGTATTGAAATCATATTGGCGTCATTATGCTGTCTTGCCAATACAGCAATTTCCGGCATCCAACACAATGCACATCTTATTTTCTGATGTTTGTTGGCTGTGATCTGAACGCCGTTTCCGCTTCCGCAGATCAGAATTCCCAATTCGTTTTCTCCGTTTTCAACTGAAGTTGCAGCAGGATGTACAAAATCCGGATAATCAACCGAATCTGTAGAGAAAGTTCCGAAATCCTGAACCTCGAAGTTTTCTTCAAGATATTTTTTCAAGATTTCTTTGTATTCAAAACCGGCGTGATCACATGCAATAGCAATTTTTCTTTTCATTTTTACTTTTATTTACTCTTACAAAGTTACGGTAAATCTTATTTTAATTTTCTTTATTGCTTAAGGTTTATTAAAACTGATTTATTCAAATTTTTTTTCAATAATCCAGATTTCTGAAGAATTTTCAATTATTCAATTCAAATAATATTTTTTTTCAAAAATAACTTAAAAAAGGTTATTTAAAGCATAAAGCATTGATTTTCATTAAACTATAATTGATAAGGTATTATTTTAATAATTGTTAATTAAATTCTAACAAAATGTTAAAAGCATTGTGAATAAGTGTGGAAAACTTTGTTGAAAATAATGTTTTTTATCATCGGAAAATTTATTAATGGAAGTTGCTTCCAAATATTCGGACAAAAATTTTCAAAAACTTTTATTGGGCAATTCTTTAGTTTCTCCATAAATCGGTTATTCATATTCAACATCGTGGAAAAGTTATCAATATTTGTTAGTAACTCATCGAAAAATCAGATTTACAGCGTTTTATTTTGTGAATTAAATATGAATTGTAAATAAATTACATGTTATGAAGTTTTAACATTAAAGTTATCCCCGAAACTCACAATACTCAACAACAGTATTCACTCTTTATTTTTAAAAAAAAGAAAATAGTGTTGATTAGTGAGTGGTAGGTTTGTCAGGAAAATTCTGAAAACTTTTGGAGGTTTCGATTTTTTACGAAACTTTAAAATCTTACATTTGTGAAACAAAAAATCAAAAAGAATTTATGAAATCGAAGTGTTCAACGGTTTACTAAACTGTTTTGCAGAAAGCAATTTCATAATCGTGTAGAAATAACATAAAAGTGCATATGAAAACAATCAATGATTTCAATTTTAACGGAAAGAAAGCTCTTGTAAGAGTGGATTTTAATGTTCCGCAGGATGACCAGCTGAAAGTTACAGACAATACAAGAATAGTTGCGGTAAAACCTACTGTTGACAAAATTCTTAAAGACGGAGGTTCTGTAATTCTAATGGCTCACTTGGGAAGACCAAAAGGAGAGGCTAAAGATGAATTTTCGCTTAAACATATTGTAGAAGAAGTTTCTAATGTATTGGGTAAGGAAGTAAAGTTTGTTGAAGAATGTGTAGGAGAGAAGGCAGAACAGGCTGCTTCTGAACTTAAAGTAGGAGAAATCCTTTTGTTGGAGAATCTACGTTTTCATAGTGAAGAGGAAAAAGGCGATGAAGCTTTTGCAGAAAAACTTTCTAAATTGGCAGATGCTTACGTGAACGACGCTTTCGGTACCGCTCACAGAGCACACGCTTCTACAGCAGTAATTGCTAAATATTTTCCTTCAACTAAATATTTCGGTTTACTGATGGCTAATGAACTTAAAGCTATTGATAAAGTATTAAAATCAGGAGAAAGACCTGTAACTGCAATACTTGGAGGATCTAAAGTTTCAACTAAAATTACCATTATAGAAAATATTTTACCTGCTATCGACAATTTGATTATTGGTGGCGGAATGGCTTTTACATTTATTAAAGCTCTTGGAGGTAAAATCGGAACTTCATTAGTGGAAGAAGATAAATTACCTTTAGCTTTAGAAATCCTGGGTAAAGCAAAACAACATAATGTAAAAGTATATCTTCCTTCTGATACGATCATTGCAGAGAGTTTCAGTAATGACGCAGATAGAAACGAAGTTGATATTTATTCAATTCCTGAAGGTTGGATGGGTCTTGATGCAGGTCCGAAATCCAGAGATCAGTTCAATGATGTATTACTAGATTCAAGAACAATTTTATGGAACGGTCCTATAGGAGTTTTCGAAATGTCAAACTTTGCTGCAGGAACAATTGCTTTAGGTGACAGTATTGCGGAAGCTACAAAACAAGGTGCATTTTCTTTAGTTGGAGGTGGAGATAGTGTTGCTTTCGTAAAACAATTTGGTTATGGCGAAAAAGTAAGCTATGTTTCTACCGGAGGTGGTGCGATGCTTGAAAGTCTTGAAGGTTTAGAACTTCCAGGTGTTGCCGCAATTAATAATTAAACATTTTATTTTTGAAAAAATTAAAGTCCGCTGAAAACTCAGCGGACTTTTTTATGATCAGCTTTTCTCAAATTAAATTTTAAAAAATAAATCGAAAAAAATGACCCTCAGAAATGCATTTAAAATCGAGAAATAGAAAATTTTCAATACTTGATATATAATTTAAATTTTAAGATAAGAATATAATATTTCTGAATCAATTTACTTTTTCAGTTTGAAATTTTCACTTTTTTTCAATTTTTCAACTTTTCAATTTCTAGCTTGAATTTATTATCAAATTGTTTTGTTAATTTTTAGCCTACTTTTATAGGGATTCAAATTTGACAAGCCTTAAATTATAAATTTTCAGAATTTGTATTTTTAATAATATTTTTTTCCTTTTGCTAAATTTTCTATGAATAGTAATTCTTGTGCTAAAGATTATTTCATCATTCGTTGTAAAATTTCATGTGAAAATTGGAAAGTAGAGTAGAGTAAAAAAAAGAAAAACTCAAGAAAAATTCCTGAGTTTATAGTTTTTCTTCTAATAATGCTGAAAATTGACCTTTAGAAACGGTTCAAAAATCGATTTTCTACTTTTTCTCGATAATATAGATCAAACTTGAAAATTCGTTCGAAAAAAGTGCTTTTACGTTAGAAATCGTTCCGTTGATTGTAGCTTTTAGCCAAAAAAGAGGAGATTTTTTATATTTTTCGCTCAACATAGAGATATAGTATGAATCTAAAACCAGAGGTTTAATTTTTCTCATTTTCCAATTTGGTTTCTTTGAGATCAGATTTTCCATTCCTTTTTTTGAAAAATGATAGATGTGTCTTGGTACATCATAAGCTGCCCAATACTCTTGGTAATGTTTTGCGTCATAAGAAGTGGGGTTCGGAACAGCGATTATGAGTAATCCTTTTTCTTTTAATTTTTTGTTAAAGATTTCAAGCATTTCATCTTGATTTTCCACGTGCTCGAAGACATGCCAAAGTGTAATGGCATCTAAACTTTGATCGTCAATAGTGTTGATATTATCTAAAACTGTAGCTTTTGAAATCTTATTTTTTGCTGCATTTCTGGCATTAGAATTTGGCTCAAACCCGAAAGTTTCGAAATCGTTTTCTATGTATTTTACAAATTCTCCTGCACCACATCCGTAATCTAAAACTCTTGAACCCTTTTTAATTCTGTCTAAAAGAATTGTTTTTTTATACTGTAAATTGAAAGATTGTAAGAATTTATAAAGTTTTTCTTTAAAACTTCCTGAGTCCTGATGATGAGAAATGTAATCTTCACTTTCATAATATTTTGAAATATTGGATGGAATAGGGGTAGTTTTGAAAACACCTTCTGTTTCCGTTTCTTTAATCTCAAAAATTTCCTGTGAAAGAAAATGATCTTTAATTTTCATTATTTATATCTTAATTTAAAATGAAATTTGAAGCTGTTTTCAGCCTCAAATTTCAATTAACTTTATTCAAATTGTTTCTATGTTTCACGTGAAACATCTCTTAATTATCGTCCTAAATAGACCAATAAAACGTTGATATCGGCAGGAGAAACACCACTTATTCTACCAGCTTGAGCTACTGTTTTTGGTCTTACATTATTCATTTTTTGTTTTGCTTCCGCAGATAAACTTGATATTTTTAAATAATCAAAATCTTCCGGAATCTTTACATTTTCTAGACGATTTAGTTTTGCTACATTTTCTTTTTCCTTTTCGATATAGCCTTTGTATTTAATATTTACCTCTGCCTGTTCTCTTACTTCGTCATCAAATTGAGAAGTAAATTCTTTTATAACATCGATATTATCTAATTTTTCTAAGGTAATATTTGGTCTTGTTAGGAACTGAGATGCTCTGTAGGCCTGATCTACCGGATTACTTTCTATGCTTTCTAAAATAGGATTAATAACTCCAGGTTTTAAAGAAGTTTCTCGTAAAAAGGTCTCAAGTTCCTGGCTTTTAGCTACCTTCTCCTGAACTCTTTTTAATCTTTCTTCTTTTGCTAAACCAAGTTCAAAAGCTTTTTCCGTTAACCTTATATCTGCATTATCCTGTCTTAAAAGAAGCCTATATTCTGCTCTGGAAGTAAACATTCTGTAAGGTTCTTCTGTGCCTTTTGTAATTAAATCATCTACTAAAACGCCGATATATGCTTCGTCTCTGTTGAGAATAAATTCTTCCTTTTCTTTTACTTTATTGTGAGCATTGATTCCTGCAATTAAACCTTGTCCTGCTGCTTCTTCATATCCAGTTGTACCATTAATTTGACCTGCGAAATATAAATTATCTACTAATTTTGTTTCTAAGGTATGCTTTAATTGGGTAGGAGGGAAGTAATCGTATTCAATGGCATAGCCAGGACGGAAAACTTTTACATTTTCGAATCCAGGGATATGTTTCATTGCTTTAACCTGAACATCTTCAGGAAGTGAAGAACTGAACCCATTGACATAGATTTCTACCGTTTTCCAGCCTTCAGGTTCTACGAAAAGCTGATGTCTGTTTCTTTCAGCAAAACGATTGATTTTATCCTCAATACTTGGACAATATCTTGGACCTAAACTTTGGATTGTACCATTAAACATAGGGCTTCTGTCGAATCCCTCACGTAAAATATCATGAACTGTTTCATTAGTGTAAACGATGTGACAGCTTAATTGTTTTGTTAATTTAGGAGTGTCTAAATAGCTGAATCTTTGAGGTTTTTCATCTCCTTTTTGTTCTTCCATTTTAGAATAGTCAAGGCTTCTTCCATCTACTCTCGGTGGAGTACCGGTCTTCATTCTTCCTGCTTCAAAACCCAAAGAAACCAATTGTTCGGTGATGCCAAAAGCTCTCGGTTCACCCATTCTTCCACCGCCTAATTGCTTGTCACCAACGTGTATAAGACCATTCAGAAATGTTCCATTTGTAAGAACTACAGATTTTGATCTGATCTCGATTCCTAATGAAGTTACAACTCCTGCAGCTTTACCGTTTTCGATAATAAGCTGTTTTACCATATCCTGAAAGAAATCCAGGTTCGGGGTGTTTTCTAATGCTAAACGCCATTCTTCTGCAAAAAGCATTCTGTCATTTTGAGTTCTTGGAGACCACATTGCAGGACCTTTGGAAAGATTAAGCATCTTGAATTGTATAGCAGATTTATCTGCTATTATTCCTGAATATCCTCCCATTGCATCGATTTCTCGTACAATTTGTCCTTTTGCAATTCCTCCCATTGCAGGGTTGCAGCTCATCTGTCCAATAGTCTGCATGTTCATTGTAACAAGCAGCGTTTTTGAACCCAAATTGGCTGCTGCAGCTGCTGCTTCACATCCTGCGTGACCGGCACCAACTACAATTACGTCATATATTTCTGAAATCATTTCTTTATTGCTTATTTTAAGCCTTAAATTTTAATCTTTTTTATAAATGTTTCACGTGAAACATTATTGTAAATTATAGGCTATAATCGCCTATATGCTGTGTTTTTAGCCCCGATCGCAGCAATTGTTTGAGCTTATTTTCTTTTTGAAAAAAAGAAAATAGCGAGTGCGGAGAGCGGGATTAAGCTTCTAAAAAAATAAAACTTAATTGTATTTTGCTAAATAAAAATCTTCTTTGCTTCGCATCAACTTTTCTTCTTCCTCGGTTTTATCTTTATATCCGCTAAGATGAAGAATACCGTGAGCCAAAACTCTTCTCAGTTCTTCTTCGAAATTTTTGGAAAGGGTAGAAGCGTTGTCTGAAATGCGCTGCAAAGATACGAAAATCTCGCCGCTTATTGTTTTGCCTTTTACATAGTCGAATGTAATGATGTCGGTATAGTAATCGTGTTGTAAATAATCCTGATTTACTTTTAATAAATATTCGTCGTCACAGAAGATATAATTGATTTCGCCGACTTTTTTTCCTTCTGAAAGAATAATTTCTTCCAGCCATGTTTTGTAGTCTGTATTTACAGATTCGGGTAAGCTTTCGTAAAAGAATTGTATCATTGTATTAAAACCAGTGTCCTAAAATAACACTGAATATGCCTTTTTGATTGTTTTTTAGTGAATGGCTGAAATTGAATTTGATCTGTCCAAACGGAGATCTATAGCCTATAGTTGCTCCCATTGAGCTATAATTAACCTTTACCGCATCTTCGAAAGTAATATCGTTTGAAAGGTTGGCAAAAGAAAAATTACCGCTCAGGAATAAGTTTTTATAAAATTTGAATTGCAGATCGTTTGAAATCAAGACCACATTATTGGTATTAAGCTGAGCGAAATAAAATCCTGCAAAATTGTGAAAGTTGATAATATTCTGCTCAAAAATTCCACCCAATCTGTATTGGTAGAACTGTGGCAGATTTTCTCCAATTGTAATTCCGCCATAAAGATTTAAATGATAGCTCAGCTTTCTGATGAGTGGTAAATTAATTCTTACATCAGTTTTTACTTGGATAAGACGTTTGTCGACTTCAGATTTGAGAAGATCGATCACTTTACCTTCAGCGTTTAGATAAAATCCTCTGGTTGGAAAATCGCGGTCATTTTGGGTATCGCTTTTTAAAAATACGTACGGATTCAGAAAGCGGTTGTATCTTTTATTTAAACCATTCATATCTGCTTCAAAATAATCATGACTGATTCCTGCTCCGATTGCAAATTTATCTTTCCATACAGATTGTATATAAGCTTCGTTTCGCAACCACTGCCATTTATCTATGCTTATATTATCATTTCCTCTCAAATCGAAACTCATTCCGGAAGAGTAAATACCAAAGCCAGGAATGTAGCCATTATCAATAAAATAGTTTAAATAATATCTTGGCTTATCTCCGACAACAACATCTAAGGATAAGTTTGAATTTTTAAATAACAATCTTTTTGCTGAATAATTTAAAAGAAGACCAGTTTTGAAAATTTCATCATAATGCAAACCGACTTTAAGAAAATGTCTTGCTTCATCTTCGGTAACATATAATTTAAGGTAATTAAAATTATTTTCTGTAACAATGTCGTAATTGATGAATCGATAATTGTTTGTAGCAATAAGTTTGTCTAAACCTTTGTTGATACTTCCGTATGTCTGCATGGATGGAAGACGCAGTCCCATTTTACCGAGAACATAGTTTTTACCGTAAATACGGCCTCCTTCTATCGAAATGCTATCAATCTTATAAACATTAGAATAAATCTGATTTATAGGCTGTCTAAGACGGTCAAATTCACGTTTAGGAAGTTGATCCAGAATTGCTGAATACTTCAGCCCTTCAACATATCCGCTATCAAGAATTTTTTTCTTGTCATCGTAGCTTGTTGCGGTCATTCCGGTTAGATTGGGCTTAATGTTGATATCCGTATATTTATATTGTCTTCTGGTATCTTTTTGAATTCCGAAATCAATTACCTGGTTTAATATTGCTATAATGTTATTTAAATCTTCTCTTTTTGAAAGATCCTGATTCAGGTCTACCCCAATTACAATATCAATTCCTTTTTCTTTTAATGGCTTTGAAGGATAATTTACCGTCATTGCTCCATCAATATAAATACTGTCGCCAATCTTCACAGGATCCATTAAAGAAGGAAATGCCGAACTTGCCATGATAGACTGTACCAAATCTCCTTTTTCAAAAATTTCCATATTTCCGCTTTCGAGATTTGTGGCGATGCACATGAAAGGAATTGGCAGTTTTGAAAAATCATTAACGCTTGAAACGTTTTTAAATAACTCTTTTAAAAGATAGACATTCTTTTGTCCGGAGCTGATGGAAGAGGGAAGGGTTATTTTTCCGTTTTTCAGAGGAATTGAAAAAAGATATTTATCGACCGATTTGTTGAAAAAAGTGCTTTCTTTTCTTGATTTTGGATCACGTATCAATGAATAGAAATCGGTATCCATTACAATTTTTTCGATTTCTTTCCCGGAATAACCAGACGCATACAGACCTCCGACAATAGCACCCATACTTGTTCCTGAAATATAATCGACTTTAACCCCTAAAGAATCTAATACTTTGAGAACGCCGACGTGAGAAAAACCTTTTGCTCCGCCACCTGCCAGTGAAAGCCCGATTCTTGGATTTTTCGGAATCACAAGATTCTTTTTTACCTGTGACTGTATCAGAAGTAATTGGAATGCAAATAATAGGATCAGGAGCTTTCTCATAGGCTAATCTTTTACATAAATCCGTTTCACACGTGGCGAAATGGAGGTTAGAACTTCATAGGTTATCGTTTTGCAGTATTCTGCGAATTCTTTTAAGCTTGGTTTAGCATTAAAAACAGTTACCGTATCGCCTTCTTTTACATTGGGAACATCGTCTACTTTAATCATCATCATGTCCATACAAATGCTACCGACAATCGGAGCGAGAGTTTTATTAATTCCCACATTTCCTATCTGGTTTCCAATTAATCTCGGAATTCCGTCGGCATATCCTACAGGAATGGTGGCGATTTTTGTTTTATGATCTGCTTTAAATCTACGGCTGTACCCTACAGATTCTCCATTGTCTACAACAGAAATTTGTGAAATTACGGTTTTAAAGCTTACAACAGAATGCAGTTGTTTTTGTATTTCACTATTTGGTGATTCTCCTAACATTCCGATCCCGATTCTTACCATATCATATTGATGATCGGTATAGCTGGTAATTCCTGATGAATTTAAAATATGACGGATAGGAGTGTATCCCAATTTTTCTATTAAATAGGTTGAATTTTTTTCAAAAGTTTTTAGCTGATTTAAAGTAAATTCTTTTTCTTCCGGTATATCTGAAGACGAAAGATGGCTGAAAATACTTTGAACTTTTAAATTTTTATGATCTAAAGTCTGACTTAATTGATCCAATTCATATTCCTTAAAGCCAAGACGATGCATTCCTGTCTCCAATTTGATATGAATAGGATACTTTTTATCATAACCCGATTTCTGAACTGCCTGATAAAATAATTCCAAAACACGGAAACTGTAAATTTCAGGTTCTAAATTATATTCAATCACCGTTTCATAACTGTGTTGCTCCGGATTCATGACAACAATAGGAACGGTAATTCCTTTTTTTCGAAGCTCAACTCCTTCATCCACAAAAGCTACTCCCAAATAATCGATGTGATGATGCTGTAAAAATTCTGAAATCTCATAACTTCCTAAGCCATATGAGTTTGCTTTTACCATGGCCATCATTTTTGTGGTTGGCTTCAGTAAAGATTTATGATAATTGATGTTATGAAGGATTGCATTGAGGTTAATTTCTAAAACAGTGTCGTGTTTTCTGAGTTCAAGAATGTCTTTAAGCTTTTCAATCTCAAATTTTCTTGCCCCTTTTAGTAATATGATCTGATTTTCAAGTTCAGTAAGATGTTTACTGTCAACTAATTCCTGAGTATTAATAAAAGTAAAAGTTTTAGCTTTAAATAATTCACTAAATTTTGATATTTCATCGCCGATCAGGAAAACAGAATCAAATTTTTGTTCATTTACCAAATCCGAAACTTCCTCATACAGTTCTTTAGAATTTGAATTGACTCCAACAATATCTGTTAACACCAAAGATTTCTTCGGTTTATTATATTCATTTAAAAACTGAAGAGCAGTTTTCAGAGAATCGAGGTCAAGATTGAAAGAATCATTAATCACAATATTACTCTTAATTCCTTCAATCGCTTCAAGCCTCATTTCAACGGCCTTCAGAGCGTTGATTTTCTCGACGATCTTTTTATTTTCGACTCCTAACTCCTTTAAAACTGTTAAAAGCGCCAAAGCATTAGTTAACGTCGCTTCGTCTCTTTGATGAGCGGGAAAAGATATTTCTTCATCAAAATATTCTACAACAACGTCTTCGTTTTTTGAGATATTATTTTTAAAGTAAACTTGGTTGTGGTCTTTGAAACCGTAAGAGATTAATTTTTTATCAGAATATAATTCTCTTACTTTTTTATCAACCGATAAATTGTCACCATTGTAAATAATAACTTCGGAATCTTTGAAGAGTTTAATTTTTTCATCAATCAACTCGTCTTCCGATTTAAAATTCGCCAAGTGAGCAGTTCCGATATGCGTAAGCAAACCAATTTGCGGATGGAAAATAGTTTCCAGTTTTTCCATTTCGTTTGGTTTGGAAATCCCGACTTCAAAAATTCCAAGTTCGTGAGAATCATTTATCTGAAGCAGAGAAAGCGGAAGACCGATCTGAGAATTGAAACTTTTCGGACTTTTTACCGTAGGAAATTCGTTCCAAAGGCATTGATACAACCATTCTTTTAAAATAGTTTTTCCATTACTTCCCGTAATTCCGATCGATTTTAAATGAGAATTTTCGAAATGAAATTTGGATAATTTTTGAAGAAACTCCACCGAATTTTCAACAATAATCCAAGTTATATTTTCAAATTGCGGGAATTGATGTTCAGAAATAATAACATTGATTCCTCTGTCAATAGCAGATTCAATAAATTTTTCCCCAGAATTTTTATGAGTATTGATGGCAATAAACGCAGTATTTTTAGTAGAATAAATAATTCTGCTGTCAAAAGCAATGTTTTTGATCATTAAACTTCTGTCTCCAATAACTTTTGAATTGGTGATTTCTGCGATTTGATTTATAGTGTAGTTCATAAACTACTTTTCTGTAATTAAGTTATAATTAGAATCGGGATTTCTGAAATTGTTGATCATGTTCAAAAGATTTATTTGATTTCCTGAAATTTCGTAAATGATAGAGTTGTGCTTTGTTACCAATAGTTTATGAAATTCCGTGTCTTCATATTTTTGGTGAATAAGATTTCCATTTTCAAGTAAAGATATTTTTCTTTCTAAAATTTCATAAAAATCCTCCAAAACATCAAAGCCCCAATTTTCAATGAGAAAATCTCCCAGAATTTCCAAATCTGATTTGGCTCTATTTGTCCAAAAAATGTACATTTTTCTTTTTTGCAATTCTTTCTTTTGCTTCATTCATTACAATCGAATGCTCCGTAATTCTTCCGTTTTTTACGTCTTCAATTCCTTCTCGAATAGCATTCAAAATATCATCTTTAGAATTTTTTTCCGGCTCAATAATTTCTGCAATCTTCAACAACTCTTCCGGAAGAAATTTTTTCTCTTTCATTTTTCTAAAAAATGTAGGCTCAGAAATCCCGCTTTTTTCAATGATATATTTCAACTTGAAGGGCGAATTTTTCAAAATCTCATCAATAGAATTGCTGATTTTTATATAATTTTTGATTTCTAATATCATTTTTTGAGAGTTTTAACTATTAAATTTTAAACAAAATTAAAAATAAATATGATATTAATCCTCTTTTTTATTCAAAACTTCATCCACAAAAACTCTTCGGCTTACAGCATCGTAAGATTCTGTTTCTCCGAGTTCTACAAGATCTTTTCCTGCGGACGTTCTCATTGAATAATTGGCAAGATTTCCTGTTCTTCTGCAAATCGCATGAACTTTGGTAACATATTCTGCAGTCGCCATCAAATTAGGCATCGGTCCGAAAGGTCTTCCCAAAAAATCCATATCGAGGCCGGCAATTACCACTCTGATTCCGCTGTTTGCCAATTGATTGGCTACATCTACAATGCCTTCATCAAAAAATTGAGCTTCATCAATTCCCACAACATCGCAATTGGAAGCCAACAGCAGTATTTCATTAGGATTTTCCACCGGGGTGCTGCGAATTTTATTCTGATTATGAGAAATTACGTCCTCATCAGAATATCGCACATCTATTTTTGGTTTAAAAATTTCCACATTCTGCCCCGCCATTTCTGCTCTTCTCAGCCTTCGGATCAACTCTTCGGTTTTTCCGGAAAACATTGAGCCACAAATAACTTCCATCCAACCGCTTTGTTTGGAATGATTAATTGTATTTTCTAAAAACATTTGTTAAATTAGCCGTAATATTTTAACCTCAAAAGTAAGCAAATTTTAACAAGAATCTACGATGCAGAACATTCAAGATTTACAGGAAAAGATTTTTTTTGAATCCAGAAATCTATTAGATATTTTGGGCAAAATAAACAATGTTGACGAGCTGATTTCAAAGCATGATCTGATTAATGATCTCGCTGAAAAAACTTCTTTTTTAAAATTGCTTCACAAAAATCTGGAGCATTACAACGGCGAAAATATCGGTTTTTCTGATAATGCATTGCTGAATGATGAGCCTGTAACTGAGGAAGAAGCTATTTTTAACAATGAATTAAATGAAATTGGTGAAAATTATCCGGAAACAGATAATGAAATTTCTACAGAAGAACAGGAAGCCATTTTTGACCATCAACTGACTGAAATCATCGAAAGTGATTTCCATGAAAATATGGTAAACCTCGCAGAAGAAAACCAGCCTGAAGCGGATGCGAATTTTGTTTCGGACGAGATTTCTGATCATTTGCAACTTGAGGAAGAGGCCGTTTTCAATAATCAGTTAAATGAAATTGATGAGGACGAAGAACCGGAAAATACGGATCAGGTTCTGAGTTTTGTAGATGAAGAGCGCATTTTGGAAGATTCTCAGCCCGAAAATGATGATGATCTTGATGAAAATATTTTTGATCAGCCGGTTACTGAAGAGGAAGAGGTTTTCAATGATCAGTTAAATCAAATTGCTGAAAATGAGATTCTTTCTGAAGAAAAAGAAGTTATAGAAGACATTTTTGAGGTTGAACAAAATGAAGATGAAATTCTGATTGAAGAAACCGAAACCGAATATCAGTCTAATGAATTCAACCATAATCAGGAAGAAATAATCACTGAAAACTCTAATGTAGAAGTAATTTTAACCGAAATAAAAAAAGATTCAGAAGCTGAAATTGTTGGTGAAAAAACAGAATTAAAACCTGAAGACTCAGAAAGAAGAAAGATTGTTGAAATAGAAAAACCGGAGGCTGAAATAGACCAGGAAAATCTTAAATCAGACGAAAGCTTTGAAAACATTGAAGCATATCGTCAGGAAAAGAAGATAAAATTAGCGAATATCAGAGGGTTAAAAAATATTCAGACTTTGTTTGATGATGATCCTTTGGAAAGAGAAACTCCGCATGAAAAAGTTGAAATTCCTGTGGTAAAAGAAGACACCGGAAGTTTGATTAAAACAAATATTCCTACAGATTTTATGGAGGCTGAAAAGCTAAGACCAGAATTCAGACTAGATCTGAACGACAGAATTGCATTTACAAAAGTTTTGTTTGGCGGGAGTCAATCGGATTTAAATAATGCCATGACGGAACTGAACAGCTGCAGAAATCTGGAAGAAGCAAAAGAATATCTAAGTGATCTTTATTACGCAAAAAGCTGGGATAAAGTGGATGAATACGCACAGAGACTGTGGATTTTGGTAGAAAATAAGTTCGCGTAAAAACTTAAATGAATAAAACGATAACAATTTTCGGAAAACAAATAAAACTTAGAAGGATTCTGTTTTATAGTATTTTTATTGTTATTTTTTCTATTTACAGTTTTGTTGAAAAGCCTTTTATTAAGTCAATTTATCTAAAAAGTGACATTGAATATTTTGCAAATAATCATTTTTGGAAAATTTATCTTGTAATTATTATTTTCTTTTTACTATTCGGATTTTTCAAAATTGAAAAAAGTAAAGAAGCAATAGGAGGATTTCTTCTCGCAACCATATTTTTTTTAATAGTTGGTTATGTTTGGCTCAATCATTTTATTACAACGCAAACTTTATTTTTAAATCAGATAAAATCTGTTGAAAAGAAAAAGGTTGTTTATCAGGTTTTTAATCACGATAAAATAATTTCACTTAGCAATAAGACTAACGAAGAATTTATTTTCGATGATAGTTTTACAGAGAAAATAGATAGAAAAAGAAAAATGAACCAACAAAAATCTTTATCACAATTAAAACATGGGGATACCATAAATGTGTTTTATGATAAAGGCTTGTTTGGATTCAAATATTTGAATTAATGAGCGGTATACTGTATTTTGTTCCGACACCCGTCGGAAATCTTGAAGATATGACTTTCAGAGCGATTAATACGCTGAAAGAAGTAGATTATATTTTGTGTGAAGACACGAGAACTTCGGGAATTCTCCTGAAACATTTTGAGATTTCGAAACCTCTAAAATCTTATCATCTTCACAACGAACATCAGGCGACAGAAAAAGTGATTGCTGACCTGAAAAATGGTCAAAATATCGCCATTATAACCGACGCAGGAACGCCAGGAATTTCAGATCCCGGTTATTTGCTGGCAAAAGCAGGAGCAGATCATGATCTTGAAATGATTTGTCTTCCCGGTGCAACAGCTTTGATTCCGGCTTTGGTGGTTTCCGGATTACCCAATAATGAATTTCTTTTTGCAGGTTTTCTTCCGCAGAAAAAAGGCAGACAAACGAAGCTTAAACAATTGGCTGAAGAGAAAAAAACAATTGTTTTGTATGAAAGTCCGCACAAGATCAATACAACTTTAGAGCAAATCAAAGAATTTTTCGGTGAAGAAACAAAAGCAAGCTTAAGCAGGGAGATTTCCAAAAAATTTGAAGAAACTAAGAGAGGAACAATCAATGAATTAATAGAATTTTCTAAAAGTAAAACTTTAAAAGGTGAGATTGTTTTAATTGTCAATAATTCTGTAAAATAATTTCATTGAAAAAACTTATTTTTATACTTCTGTCCGGCTTTTTTTCTGCACAAACCAATCAATACAAAGAAATTCTTTTATCTAAACAGCTTGGAAAAGAAGTACATTCATATTCTAAAGGGTATGGTATTGTATCTGACGCTAAAATCTCATCATCTTCCATCATAGATTCTTTGGGAAATATTTCATTTAATTATCCTTTTAAAAGTGAAATTCTCCGACTCTCGAAAGACAGATTCATTCTGCAAGTAAAAGATGGAGATGCCATCGGAAAAACGGCTTTGATTGATGCTAAGGGAAATCAGTTGATCCCATTAGATAAATTTAAATATAAAACCTGGGAAAATAAAGACCGTTTAATTGTATCACGAGATGGAAAAGACGGTGTTTACGACTACAACGGAAAAGAAATTATTCCTTTTCAGGATAAAATAGAATTTGCGAACGAAAGCAGATTTTTCATTAAAAGAGATAAACTTTGGTTTATTTATAATTTTGACGGACAACAGGTTTCTGAAAGAGAGTTCAAAGAAAACCTGAGATTTTACAAAGGAAAAGTATATTTAAATACAGGAACCAAAACCGGAGAAGTGGTTGATATTGATGGTAAAACAGTCAGTCAGTTTTCAGATCATTACATTGAAGATATTAATGGTTTTCCTTTTTTAATAACGAAAGATATTGCCAAGAATAAGTATGGGATTGTAGATGAAAATGAGCAGGTTTTAGCAGAAAACATTTACGAACAGGCTTATGTAGGGAGAAATTATATTTACCTTATTAAAGATAATAAAGTAAGTGTCTTTGATAAAACACAAAAAAAAGTTTTCCCTACCGAATATCATTATGTGAATCATTTATTCAATGGCAATTTTAAGACGCTTAAAGATTATAAAAATCCTAAAATTGCTGTTATTAAAGTGAGTGGTGAGGTGATTTTACCAAAAGAATACGACGTTGTAGAAAGTTTTAAAATAAAAGGTGAAGATTATGTTTTTGTAAGCAAAGACAATGAGGAGAAGCTTTTAGATAAAAACTTTGAAAGTGTTTTGAAAGATGGCTTTCAGATTGAGAAAATCTTTTTTAATAATGTCATTGTTAAAAAAGAAGAAACGTATTATAAATTTTCGCCGAAAGATAAATCTTATACGCCGATTAAAGATATTGTTTCGATAAAGCCATTTCAGTTTTACCCTGCCATTATCTGTAAAAATAAAGAAAATCTTTACGGAATGCTTGATGAGGAGGGAAAAGAAATTGTTCCTTTTATCTACGATGATATCGTAAGTTTTCTTTCCGGAGATGAAGTTGTAGTACAAAAAGGAGATAAGTTTGGAGTTACCAATCTCAAAAATGAGCCTCTTAAAGAGGTGGTTTATGATAAATATTCTGCAGATAACAAAAAACTTACCCTTACAAAAGACAAGGAGTCGGAAGTTATTGACTTTAGTTCTTCCGAAGACAAAGTAATGTTTTAGAAAACCTTTAGTTTGTGAATTTAAAATTCGCAAAGACAAATTATCTATATTTGCAAACCGAATAATTTATTTATTACACTCAATTTTTTTAAAAAATAAATAATCATTATATGAAACTATTAGAAGGAAAAGTAGCGCTAATTACCGGAGCTACAAGAGGAATCGGAAAAGGTATTGCCGAAATTTTTGCCCAGCAAGGTGCAAAAGTGGCTTTTACTTATGCCGGATCTGTAGATAAAGCGAAAGAATTGGAAACTGCTTTAAGTTCTGTAACTCAAATTAAAGGTTATCAGTCTGATGCTTCAGATTACGATGCAGCGCAAAAATTGGTAGATGATGTAATGGCTGAATTTGGTAAAATTGATATTCTGGTAAACAATGCAGGTATTACGAAGGATAATCTTCTGATGAGAATGTCTAAAGAAGATTGGGATACTATTATCAAAGTAAATTTAGATTCTGTATTCAACCTTACAAAGGCGGTAATTAAGCCAATGATGAAGGCAAAATCAGGTTCTATCATCAATATGACTTCTGTAGTGGGAGTAAAAGGAAATGCAGGACAGGCAAATTATGCAGCTTCAAAAGCCGGTGTGATTGGTTTTACCAAATCTATTGCTTTGGAGCTGGGTTCAAGAAACATCCGTTGCAACGCAATTGCTCCGGGATTTATTGAGACTGAAATGACAGCCGCTTTAGACGAAAAAACAGTTCAGGGATGGAGAGACGGTATTCCTTTAAAAAGAGGAGGACAACCTGAAGACGTGGCAAATGCATGTGTATTCTTAGGGAGTGAAATGTCATCTTATATTTCCGGTCAGGTTTTAAATGTTGACGGTGGAATGTTGACTTAATAAGATTTAAGCTAAATATTCGATCCCTCTCATAAAGCTTATGAGAGGGATTTTTTATTCTGCATTAATGTAATTTCTCAACCAGATCTGAAGATCTTTTTCTGGGGAAAGATTGATTTTTTTTCTGAAGTTATAACGGTTATTCTCAATAGTTTTTACCGCTTTGAAGGTATAATCTGCAATCTCTTTTGTCGTAAAACCTAAATAGATGTATGCTGCAAAAGTAAGCTCGCTGGGTTTTAAAGCTTCATTTAGTTTGAGCATTTTAGCCTGAAATTTCGGATAAACTTCCTGAAATCTGGTATAAAACGAAGGATTATTGTCTTTTGCGAGTTGTATTACTTCATCAAAAGCTTCATTAAGCTGCTGTTTCAGTTTGTTAGATTCCTGTTCCTGCAGTTCTTTTTCTTTGATAAGTTTTTCGGTTATTTCAATTGTTTTTTGAGTTTTATGCTTTGATTTTTTTAAAAGATAAATGATGAAACCTGTGATGATGATAAGTAAAGAAATGATAATGAATGTTGTCCTCCAGGTATTTTTTACTTCCTCATCATGCTTTATTTTTTCTTCTTTCATAACTTGATTAAGAGCGAAATCACGTTCTTTCTTCATTCTTTCATCGAGCTCATTGTGTATTTTAAGATAGAGATCCTGGTAATATTTTGCTTCACCGGAAATTCCCTGTGAGATTTTAAGCTCGGCAATTTTCCTGTACAGTTCGCTCAGAATATCTGGGAAATTATTGTGATCGAAGTTTTTTAAAGCCTGATCATAAAATTTTTGAGCTTCGGAATAATTTTTCTGTGAAGCATAAAGATTTCCCAAACCCATCAATGATTCAATTTTACAAGGATGTTCATTCTCCTTAAAATATTCCAATGATTTGTTGTAATAATTCTTTGCAGAATCGATCTTATTTTGTTTCAGATAATAATTTCCATATCCCAAACAGGAGCAGCCATTTTGAACATAATCATCTTTAAAATCAATTGTTTTCAGAATCTTATTTTCTTTTTGCAAAAAATAGAACATAGAATCCGGCTTATTGATGTTCTCATAAATATAGCTCAGGTTAGAATATGCAGCACTTTCAGTAAGTAAATCTGTGGGAGTTTTCTGTTTTTTACCGTCTAAAATCTCCAGTGCTTTCCGATAATGCTTAAAAGAGAGAGTATAAAGCTCTAAAAGCAGATAATTACTGCCTAATAATGAAGAAATTCGGGCTGAATGCGTTTCGTCCGTTTCCAGGTAATCAGAATATTTTTGTGCTTGCTTGGCATAATCAATACTTTGTTTAAATTTGGCCTGATCATAATAATAGGAAGCAAGATAAAAATATCCGTACGATAATCCTTTCTCATATTGAGATTGCTTTGAAAGCTTAATGATCTTTTCTGAATAATTTAAAACATTGTTTGATTTTCCGGTTATATAAAACTGTTCTGTGCTTTTTATAAGCCGATCTGCTTCTAAGCTAGAATTTGTATTCTGCGCATGAAAAAAACATGACCAGAGAATCATAATCAGCACGAGCCTGATGGAGAAAAAATATATTATTTTCAATTGATTTGTGTTTTTTATTAATACAATAAGACAGCAAAAACTAATTGTTAAAACAAACAGTTAATTTTCAAATTGTTGATTGTAATGTAAGGAAAAATCAAAGGCAATTTTTATGCCATTGAATTCTTAATAAATGTAAGAATATTTGGAAGAAGAAGTTCAATCTAAAAGAAAAAAAATCCGGACACTTTTAAACCCTACAGGCCAAAATATCCGGAGATTCTTTTTTCATCATTTGTGTTCTTAACTCTGAATTGAACAATGCAAATAGACAGAAATTCGAAAAAAAATGCAAAAATACAGCCCCTCAATTAGCCCTCTAGTTCGGTTAATGCTTTAAACAGGGAGTTTTCCATATGGTTAAAAATTATTGCTGTAAAATGAAGCAAAAAAGGTTTTAACGAAATTTAACTATTAAAAACTTGATTTTCCTGTTCCTGAACTCTGATAAAAGTCGTTCTTTTTGACAATTCTTTCAATGTAGAAGCTCCTACATAAGTGCAGGTTGAGCGAACACCACCCAAAATATCTTTCACAGTTTCTGAAACAGAACCTTTGTAAGCAACCTTCACGGTTTTACCTTCTGAAGCTCTGTATTCTGCCACACCTCCTGAATGTTTATCCATTGCTGTTTTAGAACTCATTCCGTAGAAGAGTTTGAATTTTTTACCGTTTTCTTCCACCATTTCGCCACCGCTTTCGTCATGACCGGCAAACATTCCGCCCAACATCACAAAATCGGCTCCGCCTCCAAAAGCTTTGGCAACATCTCCGGGAACTTTACAGCCTCCATCTGCAATGATGTGGCCTTTCAAACCATGCGCTGCATCGGCACATTCAATAATGGCAGAAAGTTGCGGATAACCAACTCCGGTTTTTACTCTCGTTGTACAAACCGAACCTGGCCCGATTCCGACTTTAATAATATCTGCACCGACTAAAAGAAGCTCTTCCACCATTTCTCCGGTTACGACATTTCCTGCCATAATAATTTTATCGGGGAAATTTGTTCTTGCTTTCTTCACAAATTCAACGAAATGCTCAGAATAACCATTGGCAACATCTATACAGAGAAACTCGATTTTTGGGTGCTTTTCCATGATGGTTTTTATTTTCTCCTCATCAGATTTTCCGGTTCCGGTGCTCAAAGCAATATACTGATGAATTTCTTCAGGTTGATTATTTAAAAAGTTGCTCCATTCTTCCGGAGTGTAGTGTTTGTGAATAGCCGTGATGATCTTATCTTTTGCTAATTCAGCAGCCATTTCGAAAGTTCCGACTGTATCCATATTGGCGGCAATGATGGGAGTTCCTGTCCATTTTTTTTTGGTATGTCTGAAGGTGAATTCTCTTTCAAGATTTACTTCAGAGCGGGACTTTAATGTTGAACGTTTGGGTCTGAACATTACGTCTTTGAATCCCAGTTTTATATCATATTCTATACGCATATTTTGGAAAATTATTTTACTTAAAATTAAGCAAAAGATTTTTAGAAATCTCGAAAGAAAATGTTTTATAAAATATTTATGAGTGATGCAAAAAATGATTTCCCACGGATTGCATGGATTTTCACGGGTGATTGAGAATGTAATTGCCACGAATGCACGAATATTTTAAAATATAAGAGTAAATAATTTGTGCATTCGTGGCAAAAACGGCATGAATTGAATAAAAAATATGAACGGAATTATTAAGAAATTCTGAACAAACATTTAGCGCAAACATCCGTGCAAATCTGTGGGAAATTTATTCACAAAATCTGTATCATCATCATTTGAAATATCCTATTTTTGGTTTCATGGATTTTCCTGTTACCTTTCAGATTTTCGGTAAAACGATTTTGGCGCATCCTATTTTTGAAACCATCGGGATTTTCATCGGGATGCGGTATTATTTTTATTTAAAAAGGAAATCAAAAGAAAAACTGTCCTTCAATACTTCTGCAGCGGTATTAATTGGAGCAACGGCAGGAGCTTTAATCGGTTCAAAGCTCATCGGAAATCTTGAAAATTCGTACACATTATTCGAAAATTTCAACTTTAAAAGATTTTGGACAAATAATACCATTGTTGGAGGTTTGGCTTTTGGATTGATAGGTGTGGAATGGGCAAAAAAAATTGTGGGTCACAAAGAAAGCACAGGAGATTTAATTGTTTTTCCTTTAATTTTGGCAATGATTATTGGTAGAATTGGGTGTTTTCTGACTGGAGTTCATGAAGAAACGTACGGAATTCCCACAGATTTTATTTTCGGAATGCATTTGGGCGATGAATATCTGAGACATCCTGTCGCTTTGTACGAAATTGCTTTTCTCATTATTTTATGGATCATTTTAAAGGCTGCTCAGAATAAAAATAAGTATCCTTCAGGTTTTGTTTTTCAATTATTTATGCTGAGCTATTTCAGCTTTAGATTGATGTTGGATTTTATTAAACCAAGAATAGAAATAATAGGAAATTTAGGAACGATACAGTTGGTTTGTATTGGCGTGATTTTTTATTATTTCTTGAAACTGAGAAAAACAAAAGTTGTAACTTCACTTTAAATATCAAATCATGAAATTTTTAACCTTACTTGAAGTCGGTGGTTTGGAAGGTCTTGTGATAATGATTATCGGAATCATTGCCATTGTGCTTTTCGTTGTTTCGTTGGTGATTGGGGCGATTACAAAAGTCATTTATGAATGGGACAATACAAAGAAATTTTCAACAGGTCAGTTTTGGAAAACTGTTCTGATATCAATGCTTATCGGTGGTTTGATAAGCGGTTTTGTTTGTGGTGGAATGTAAATCAAAATTATGCCGGTACGAAATTATACTTATTACGATTATACGATTAGTCTTTGCCCGGAATGTCTGAAAAGGGTAGGAGCAAAGATTATCATTGAAGATGAAACGGTTTTCATGACTAAAAGATGCCCTGATCATGGATTTTTTAAGACTAAAATTGCTTCTGATGTTCAATATTACAAAAATATCAGAAACTACAATAAAGCCTCAGAAATACCTGTACATTTCGGAACCGATGTAGAATACGGATGTCCTTACGATTGTGGTTTGTGTATTGATCATGAGCAACATAGCTGTCTTTCGATTGTGGAAGTGACGGATCGGTGCAATCTTACTTGTCCGACCTGTTATGCGATGTCTTCACCGCATTACGGAAGTCACAGAACTTTGGAAGAAATTGAAGCGATGTTTGATATCATTGTTAAAAATGAAGGTGAACCGGATGTTGTCCAGATTAGTGGAGGCGAACCGACCATCCATCCTGAGTTTTTTAAAATCATGGATATTGCAAAGACAAAACCGATCAAACATTTAATGCTCAATACAAACGGAGTAAGAATTGCCAATGACCCAGGTTTTGCGGAAAAACTAGCGACTTATGCACCGGAATTTGAAATTTATCTTCAGTTTGATTCTTTTAAACCTGAAGTTTTACAAGATTTCAGAGGTAAAGATTTGACAGATGTGAGAATGAAAGCTTTGGAGAAATTGAATGCTTTAAATCTTTCTACAACGCTTGTTATCGTTCTTCAGAAAGATAAAAATATTGATGAAATCGGTAAGATCATCGATTTTGCTTTAAAACAGAAATGCGTCCGAGGAATTACCTTTCAGCCTGTAGAAATTGCGGGAAGAAACAGGGAAGACTCTGCGCATGAAAAAATTACATTGACGGAAGTAAGACAGGAAATTTTAAACCAGTTTCCGCTTTTGAATGGCGATGACATTATTCCCGTCCCGTGTAATCCGGATGCTTTGGCGATGGGTTATATTTTAAAACTGGAAGGAGAAACCATACCTTTGACGAGATACATCAATCCCGCAGATTTGCTGAATAATGAAACCAGAAATACCATTGTTTATGAACAGGATACCGGATTGCAGATGCAACTTCTTGATATTTTCAGTACGGGAATTTCTGTGGATAAAGTTCAGCCTAAAGTAAATCAGTTATTGTGCTGTCTTCCTGAAGTTTCGGCCCCGAATTTAGATTATGATAATCTGTTCAGAATTATTATCATGAATTTTATGGATGCTCATGATTTTGATGTTCGTGCTGTGAAAAAATCCTGCGTTCATATTGTGAATAAAGATTTAAAAATGATTCCTTTTGAGACGATGAATCTCTTTTACAGGGATGATAAGGTTAAATATCTGGAAGAACTGAGGAAAGATGATAAAGTTTTGTTTTAGATAAAACAGGGTATGAAAATTATCTTTTCACACCCCATAAATTTATTTTACCTCTCAAATCAAAGCCTAGTTTTTCATAAAGTTTCTTTGCTCCGAGATTATTTTCTGCAACATGAAGGAAAGGTGTTTTGCCATCTTCGAATATTGTATTGGAAACAAATGCGACCAATTGCTTGGCAAAGCCTTTTCCCAGATAATCTGGGTCTGTAATGACGGCACTTACTTCTGTCATATCATTCATCTGCATTCTCTGACCTGTTACAGCAACAAGTTTTTCATCTTTAAAAATACCGAAATATCGCCCTAATTCCGGAGTTCTGCTTTTGAAATAATGCGGATAAAACTTTTTAACAAAAACCAATAATTCTTCATGGTTTTCATGTTGAAGTTCAACAATTTCTTCAGTATAATCAAGCTCAATTTTGTTTTCCAAAACGTATTGATCACAAACAAGCTGAGACATTTCTGTTTTAAATTCTCCTAACTCAGGTTTTGCTCCGAAAATAAGAAAATCATCACAGATCTTTGCATAGTCTGTGATATCATTTTCTTTTGCAACGTTTAATGACCCGCCAAAAGCAGCAACTTCAGGATTATAAAACTTAGAATCTCCGAAGTTTAAGCAAAACTTTTTATGATATTCATTAAGTGAATGATATACAGGGTTATCTAATTTTTCGTACATTATTCAAAATCCATTACATCACGAAGTGTATTCATATATTCATAAGCGGTCATATCAAACTTTACAGGTACAATTGAGATATATCCGTTTGCCAAAGCTGTTTCGTCTGCATCTTCAGATTCATCCATATTGTTGAAATAACCGGTAAGCCAGTAATATTTTTTACCATGCGGATTGATTCTCTCATCAAAACTTTCTTCCCATTTTGCATGAGCCTGCTTGCAAATTTTCACCCCTTTTATTTCTTCTTTTAAAAGTTTAGGAATGTTTACATTGAGCACAACACCTTTAGGCATCGGGTTTTCCAAAGTTTTTCTGACAATATTTTGAATGTATTCTTTTGCCTGCGTAAAATCTGCTTCCCAGCTGAAGTCTAAAAGTGAGAACCCAATTGAAGGAAGACCTTCTACACCGCCTTCTACGGCTGCAGACATCGTTCCCGAATAAATTACATTAATCGAAGAATTGGCGCCATGATTAATTCCGGAAACCACAATATCCGGTCTTCTCGGAAGTATTTTATCTAAGGCCATTTTCACACAGTCAACCGGAGTTCCGCTGCACGAAAAATCTCTTTGAGGACCGTCTAAATGCACTTCTTCATAGCTTAATGTAGAGTTGATCGTAATGGCATGACCTTTTCCGCTTTGAGGCGAATTGGGAGCTACCACAATAACTTCTCCAATTTCATTCATAAATTCTACTAAGTTTCTGATACCCGGAGCCGTGATTCCATCGTCATTTGTAACCAGAATTAGGGGTTTTTCCATATTGTATATTTAATTTTAACAAATATATGAATAAAGCATTGCTCTAAAAACAGCTTCAATTTAATTTATGGTCAACAAATTTTGCACAGATAATCAAAGGATTACCGTTTCATATGTTTTATTATTAAAAAAAACTGAAATTTAACGGTTATTTCTAAATAAGGTATTAAATTTGATAGTTTGTAACAGCCGTTGAGTTTTAGAGACTTATTGGCAAACCATTTTTATTAAATAATATTTTATACTCTAAAGATTTATGTGGAAAAATTTTAAACTAAATAAATTTTTACTCTTTATTCCATTAACAAGTCTTATGTTTTGTTTCAATTCGCCTAAAAATGATGACGAAAAAATGCAGACGATAATGGTGAGCGTTAAAAACACTCTTTCATACTTACATTACAGCCCGAAACCTATTAATGATGCTTATTCAAAAGATGTTTACAAGCATTATTTTGAAATGATTGATCCCGGAAAAAGATATTTTCTGCAGTCGGATATGAACGAATTTGGCAAGCATGAAACAAAGCTTGATGATTATATCAATCAGGGTGATCTGCAGTTTTATAAACTTACAGTAGACCGATTGTACCAGAGAGTGGATGAAATAGATAAGATGACACAGGAAATCTTCAGCAAACCGATCAATCTGGAAGAAGATGAAACCCTTATTCTTGAATCTAAAATTAAAAAAGTTCCTGCAGACCAAAAGGAACAATATAATGAGTGGAAAAAATTTATCAAATACAATATCCTTCAGGAAATTGAATCAATGAACAGCAAAGAAGAAGCTCAGAAAGAGAAGAAAGATTCTGTACAGAAATTTAAATTAAAAGATACCATAAAACTGGAAATTCTTTCGCCTCAGCAAAAGCTTACAAAAGCAACGGATGAGGTAAAAGATTTGGTGAAAGAAACTTTTACGAGATTTAAGAAGAGAAAAAAAATGGATTGGTTCTCGGTGTATATGAATGCCTATACAGAAGTTTTTGATCCACATACCAACTATTATTCTCCAAAAGACAAAGAAGATTTTGATACTCAGTTTAAAGGAAAAGTAATAGGAATCGGTGCAATCATTCAGGAGAAAAAAGGCAACCTTTATCTAGGTGCACTTTCAATTGGGGCTCCTGCCTGGAAATCTAAAAAACTATCCGACGGCGATAAAATTTTGAAAGTAAAGTCTAAACCGAATGAAGAAGCGGTAAATGTAGTAGGAATGCTTTCTGATGAGGCCGTTCGATTAATAAGAGGAGAAAAAGGAACTCCGGTTACGTTAACGGTTCAGAAAAAAGATAAAACGATTATAGAAGTGACGATGATTCGTGAAGAAGTAGCTATTGAAGACACTTTTGCGAAAAGTATTATCGTAAATTCTCCCAACGGAAAAAAATACGGATTTATCAACTTACCAGGATTCAACGCCGATTTTGAAGATGAAAAAGGAAGAAATGCTTCTGATGACATCAAAAACGAAATTATCAAATTAAAAGCTGAAGGAATTGAGGGGGTTGTTTTAGACCTTAGGAATAACGGAGGTGGTTCGTTGACAGAAGTTGGGGATATTATGGGATTGTTTATGAATGCAGGTCCTTATGTACAGGTAAAAGATAGTAACGGAAAAATCCAGACGTTGAAAAACAAGCAGGAAACTCCGATCTGGACCGGACCTTTAGTGATTATGCAGAACGAGATTTCAGCTTCAGCATCAGAAATTTTGGCAGGTGCAATGCAGGATTACGGAAGAGCGGTAATTGTTGGGTCTCCTCAATCTTACGGTAAAGGTACAGTACAGACTTTTGTTGATCTGAACAGATTCTTAAATACGGAAGATGATTTCGGTTCTTTAAAACTGACGATTCAGAAATTCTACAGAGTTACAGGAGAATCAAACCAGAGAAAAGGAATTGTTTCTGATATTCAGATGAAAGATTTCTTCACGTATGCAGAAATTGGTGAGAGATACGACGATTTTGCTTTGGCATGGGATAAAATTCCGAGTGCTAATTTCCAGAAAGTAAATTATTTTGATGTGAAAGCTTTAGAAAAAGCAAGCAACGACAGAATGGCTAAGAATGCAAACTATCAATTGTTATTGGAGTCTGCACAATGGAGAGAGCAGCTGGATAAGGAAGAAAGCATTACATTAAATATCAATAAGTTTAATGAATTGATGAAGCAGAGAAAAGCTCAGATTGAAAAATTCAAAAAGCTTACGAAATATGATAACGGATTGAAATTTGCCATGTTCCCTGCAGAAATCGAAAGAGAGAAAAAGGATGAGGTTTTCAAAAAGAAATCTGAAATGTGGGTAAAAAACCTAAGAAAAGATACCTATCTTCAGGAAGCGATGAACATCATTGCAGATATGAAAACGAAGCAATAAAAACTGATTAATAAAAGAAAAAACCACTAACGAAAATTAGTGGTTTTTTTGTGCTTAAATTTTATGTGGATTATTTTTTATTGCAAAAGCAAAAAAGATTTTAATACCTCTTTAGTAAACTAAAAATTTACAAAAAGAATTAGTTTCTATTTTGTGACTTAGTAATCTTTCTTTTATCAAGAATTTCTTTTGCCTCTTTTGCGGTAAAATAAATCTATTTAATCTCAATACAACCCACTCTTCCGCCTGCGTTTCCTGTTGGCTGGGTCTGAAAATCGTCTTTATCGGCATGAATGATTAAACCTTTTCCGATAATGTTTTTGCTTTCTTCCACGCAATCAAGACACCATTTATCGGTTTTAAAAGTGAGTTTTGCATTCCCGTCTTTATCAGCTTCAAGATTTCCGATATCGCCCATGTGGAATTGATTTTCGCCCCATTTTCCATGATTGTGGCTTCCGGGATTCCAGTGTCCTCCTGCAGATGCTGCATCGGGAGCAGAGCAATCTCCTTTCTCGTGAATATGTACTGCGTGAATTCCCGGTGTAAGCTTGGTCACGTCAAGATTTAGAATTACTTCATTTCCATCTTGGGTAAATTTTGCTGTTCCGCCGGTTTCTGTTCCGCTTTTTGCGATGATGTTGTACGTTTTTGATGTAGAGCAGGAAACAGCAAATAATGTGCATCCTGCAAGAAGTAAAAGCTTTGTTGATTTCATTTTAATAATATTTTAGTGATTAATATTCTAGTGTTATTTATCTAAAATTAAAAAATACTGCTCAGTCATACAAATCTACCGTTCAGTCACAAAAAACTTAAAGAATAAAGTTTTAGATATAGATTTGTAAGCAAATAAACAGCCATGAAGACCATTTATTCTAAAAATCTTTGCTTTTTTACCCTTTTTGTCTGCGTTCTGCATTTTTCTCAGAACGTGAAAATTACGGGCAGAGTAAGTTACAAAAATAAAGGAATCAGCGCAGTAGATGTTACTCTGAAAGATACTTATGATGGTGCAACTACCAATAAAGAAGGTTTTTTTACTTTTGAAACTTCTGAAAAAGGAAATCACACGCTTATATTTTCGCACACTAAGTACATTGGTTCTGAAAAAAATATAACAATATCGGATCAGGATTTAAATATCAATATAGATTTAAAAGAACAGGTAAACGAAATCGATGCTGTGGTGATAACGGCGGGTTCTATCGAAGCCAGTGACAAAAACAGGTCGGCAATTATCAGTCCGCTGGATGTTTATACAACGGCTGGTTCGGATGCGCAGATTTCTTCTTACCTTACCTATCTTCCCGGTGTTCAGAAAGTCGGCGAGACAGAAGGGCTTTTCATCCGTGGAGGAACCGGAACTGAAGCCAAGATTTTTATGGACGGAAGCTTGGTTAATAACTATTTCTCCAATTCTGTTCCCGGAATTGCAGGCCGTGACCGTCTGAATACGTCTTTATTTAAAGGAAATGTATTTTCCAGTGGTGGATATTCTGCGCTTTACGGACAAGCCCTTTCCGGAGCCTTAATGCTTGAAAGTGTAGATTTCCCTGATCAAAGCTCTTACGATTTTGGCGTTTCTCCTATATTTTTGAATGTCGCCCTTCAAAGAGTAAATGATGATAAAACATTTTCTTTCGGAGCGAGTGCAGGATATTCGAACTTAAAACTGATGCAGGAAGTTTTTAATTTTAATACTGATTTTAATGCAGCTCCGAGCGGTTTCAATGGTGATTTTAATTTTAGAATTAAAACAAAATCCGGCGGTGTGCTGAAATATTACGGAATGTTCAATACCGATGCAATGGGAGTGAAAACTGCTGGTTTAGATTCAGATTCACAATATTCTTTGGTGAAATTGAGAGGTAAAAATACATTTCATAACCTTTCATTCAGACAAAAGTTAGGAAGATATCTTCTCAATGTCGGAAGTTCATATTCTTTTAACCGCTCAGACCTTAATTTTTCAACAGAATCGGATGAGGTTCAATCTGCACCTACAAGATTGCTGAATGATGGGAATTATCTTAATTTTAAAACTGTTTTAGAGAGAAAGATGAATAGAATAAGCGCAGTGAGAGGAGGTTTTGAACTCAATTATGCGAATGAAGAGCTTTCGATCGAAGATGTAAACAAAGGTTACAGAGATTTGATTTCTTCGGCTTTTGTGGAGACAGATCTTGGTTTCAGCAATAGATTTTCGGCAAAAATCGGAGCCAGAGCTGAGTATTCATCTTATCTGAAAGAAAGCAATTTTGCCCCACGATTTGCTCTTGCCTATCGTTTAGCTAAAGACTGGACAACCTCATTTGCTTACGGAATTTTTTACCAAAATCCTGAAAGCAGATACATCAATTCTGCGGCACAATTAGATTTTCAGCAGTCACAGCATTATATTTTTCAGGTTCAGAAAACTGCGGAAGGCAGAAGTGTGAGATTGGAGGCATTTTATAAAAAATACAATGATCTAATCAAGGTACAGAATATTGCTAATATTCCGGGTCAGTATCAACCTGTACAAACTGCTGTTAACAATAATGGTGATGGCTATGCAAAAGGTGCAGAGCTTTTTTGGAGAGATAAGAAAACCATTAAAAATATTGATTACTGGGTAAGCTATTCATATTTGGATTCTGAAAGGGATTTTATGAATTATCCGATGCGTTTAAAACCGGGTTTTGCATCTCAGCATACATTATCGGTCGTTGCCAAAAGATTTTTCCCTGAAATGAAATTCCAGACCAATCTTTCATTCAATTATGCTAAAGGACGACCTTATTATGATATTATTGCTGATAACGGAGAGAATATCATTCGAAATGAAGGAAGTCTGAAAGATTTCAGCTCAATTAATTTAAGTTTTAATTATCTTCCGAATATCGGAAAAAAAGATGCAAAAGCATTTACCGTTCTTGTATTGAGTGTTTCGAATGTCTTAGGAAGAAAAAATATTTACGGATACAACTTTTCAAGTGACGGAAATTTCAGATCAGCCATTGTTCCGCCGGTGAATACCTTTGTTTTTGTAGGAATGTTCATCAGCTTTGGGGTCGATAAAACAGAGGATGCGATTAACAATAACCTTTAAATTTACTTTAACCGCAAATCGCAGATTAGACGAAGTCAAAAGTAACAAAAGCTTTTTGACACATGAGTTACATTAGTTTAGCTAAAATAATAACGTTGATAAGAACACATAAGTTTTTGAAAATCTTAGATTTTCTTTTAATAAATCACTTAAAAACAATTGTGGTCATAGCTGAGTGAAACGCCTTTGCGAACGAAAAATATCCTCATTTATTTAAATAAAATCTTTGCGCACTTTGCGTTTAAAAATTATAAATATCAAACATTAAAATTTTAAAAATCATGAAAAAATTAATTTTAAGTTTTGCTTTAAGTATGTTTAGCTTAACTGCTTTTGCACAGAATCAGTACGAAAAAGTAATGACAGAAAAAATTGCCAAAATTGAAGCCTGTAAAACGCCCGAAGACTTCAATGCTTTAGCAAACGACTTCCAGAGAATTGCAGATAAAGAAAAAGGGAAATGGCAACCGAGCTATTACGCTGCGTTTTCACACATTCAGAAGGGAAGAGTTTTAATGCGAGAAAATAAAATGAGCGAACTTGACGCTGTTGCAGATCAGGCTCAGAAATTTGTAGATCAGGCTGAAGAAGCAGATAAAAATAATTCTGAGATTTATCTTCTTCAAAAAATGATTTACTCTCTGAAAATGATGGTAAACCCGATGGAAAGATACATGACTTTCGGAACGAAGGCAGATGAAACACTGAAGAAAGCCGAACAGCTAAATCCTCAAAACCCGAGAGTAACTTTGATTAAAGCCGAAGACGTATATTTCACACCTGAACAATTTGGCGGAAGTAAAAAGAAAGGAATGGAGTTATTTCAATCTGCTTTAGAGAAATTCAATTCATTTAAACCAAAAACGTCTTTAGATCCTAATTGGGGAAAATCTGAAGCTGAATATTTCCTGAGTCTGCCTGCGGAAAAATAAATATCTATTTTTGTCTGCAATAACCTTTCTATTAATGCTTATTTAAGCCGGAAACCCATTATGAAACGGAAGAATTTTATAACCTTAGCGTGGATATCTCTAGGAACATCGATGTTTTTCTTTTTTGCATTTACAAATGAGAAAACGTTCGAAAATTTCATGCTGACCATTCTCATTTCTTTCATGTACTCGTTTGTTCTGGGTGCAGGAAACGGCTTGATAAACGATTATCTCAACAAAAAGTTTCCATGGTCTGAAGCAACGACTAAAAGAGGAATTATCAGCATTGTCGTTATTCTGATTGCTAATATTATTCTGGTTTATTTCTGTAATTACATGAATTTTGTTGTTTTTCAGAAAGCGGCGACAACAGAAGAGTATTTTACGGGCAGATACAATTTTATCAATTGGTTTACCATCAATGTGGCGCTTCTGATCTCTGCTTTTCTTCATGCAAAAGGTTTTATGGACGAATTGAAAAAAACGTCTAAAAAAGAAGTTGTAGAGCAGAAATTAATTGCAAAATCAGCAAATGCCCAGTTTGAAAGTTTAAAAAACCAGCTCGATCCTCATTTTTTGTTTAATTCTTTAAATGTTTTAAGTTCGCTGATCGACGAAAATCCTGTTCAGGCTCAGAAGTTTACCGCTTCCATGTCAAAGATTTACCGGTATGTTCTGGAGCAGAAAGATAAAGAACTGGTTACTGTCGAAGACGAAATTGAATTTGCAAAAATCTACTGTGATTTGCTGAAAACAAGATTTGAGGACAGCGTGAATTTTGATTTTAACGTGGATAAAGAGAGCCTGAAAAGATTTGTAGTTCCGCTTTCTTTGCAGTTGCTTTTGGAGAATTGCATTAAACACAATTTAGCAACTTCTTCAAAGCCTTTGGTGATCAAAATTTTTACGGAAGGCGATACTTTATGCATTGAAAATAACCTGCAGATTCGCGAGCAGATCAAAGAAAGTGCGGGAATAGGTTTGGCAAATATTGTTCAGCGGTATTCTTTACTCACAAAAAAGAATGTTTTTATTGAAAAGTCTGAAGATTATTTTAAAGTAAAAATTCCAATTCTTAATGAGAAGCCAAATCTTGTTTTGAATAAAGAAGATGAAAACAAAGCCTATCTAAGAGCTCAAAAACGCGTAAAAGAGATTAAAAGTTTTTATGCAAACCTTACCTCATATTGCATCATCATTCCTTTTTTAATTTTTGTAAATCTTTATACTCAAAATAAGTATCATTGGTTTTGGTGGCCGCTTTTAGGATGGGGAATCGGGGTTGCTTCCCATGCATTTCAGGTTTTTGGGATCGGGCAATCTTGGCAGGAAAAGAAGATTCAGGAAATTATGGACAAACAAAAAAACAAACATCATGGAAAAATTTGACGAAAACGATATTCATTATCAGCAAGCTAAGAAACAGGTCGAAAGACTGCGGGGTTTTTACGGACATCTCTTTTCTTATGTGGCAGTAAATATCATGATTGCCTTCTTTAATTACAGCAATTTGGCTCCCAATGAAAGCTATTTTCAGTTTAAAAACTTTTTCACAGCCATTTTTTGGGGAATCGGACTTTTAGCGCATGCTTTATTTGTTTTTTTGCCACGTTTCGATTTTGCAAAACGTTGGGAAGAAAAGAAAATCCGGGAGTTTATGCAGAAAAATAAAGAAGAATGATAAAACTAATTCTTATCTGAAAATTAAAATGATATTTAAAAGCAAATCCCGATTTCAATTGAGTCGGGATTTTTACTGTTCAGTATTGAAAAATTACAGCTCAGTCATATATAGTTGAATCGAGCATTGTTATCGACCTAAATTTGACTCAAGAAAACAAACAAATAATAATTCTAAAACAAAACATCATGGAAAATTTATCATTCAACAAAGAAAATTTAGCGTACGAAAGAGCTGCAAAAAGAGTAAGAGACCTTAAAGGTTTTTACGGAAATCTTACTTCTTACTGTTTAGTTATTCCTTTTTTGATTATTTTAAATTTTTTAACATCACCAAATCATTTATGGTTTTACTGGCCAATGTTGGGTTGGGGAATCGGAATTGCAGCACACGCCGTAAACACTTTCGGGATCGGAAAAGATTGGGAAGAAAAGAAAATAAAAGAATTGATGGAGGAGGAAAGAAAGAATTCAAAATCACTTTAATTAATCATCAATAAAAACTTATTATCATGAATTATAACAGCGCACAAAAAAGAGTAAAAGAACTGAAATCATTCTACAAAAACTGTATGTGGTTTGGAATCGTTGCCTTGTTCATATTTTTCCGAAGACTCATGAAAAGCGGAGATTTGTCTCAATCAATATTTAACGGATCTATTATTTTGACGGTTTGGGGAATTATTTTAGCTGTAAAAGCCGTAAAACTTTTTGTTTTTGATGCTGAATGGGAAAACGAAATCATTGAAGAAGAACTTAAGAAGACCAAAAAGCCGATTAATTTTTAAAACTGAAAAGATTTAATTATTTTTATTTCGGAATAAAACTAAAACCAAAGCTCAATGATAAAAACGGTCATTATAGAAGACGAAAAACCCGCTGCAAGAAAACTGGAAAGAATGCTGAACGAATTTCCTGACATTGAAGTGCTTGCGAAAATAGAATCGGTGGAAGAGGGGATTGCCTGGTTTTCTGAAAACGAACATCCACAGCTCATTTTTTCGGACATCGTTTTGGGAGATGGTCTTTCGTTTGATATCTTCGAGAAAATTTCTACGAAATCGTTTATCATTTACACCACAGCTTTCGATCAATACACTTTGAAAGCTTTTAAACTCAACAGCATCGACTATCTTCTGAAACCCATTATGGATGAAGATCTTTCGGGCGCGATTGAAAAATTTAAATCATTTCTTCCTTCAGATCAGTTGGTAAATTCGGATGATATTAAACAGATCATTAAAAAAGAAAAAACTACACTTTCAAGAATTCTGGTAAAGATCGGTTATAATCTGAAAATTGTTCAAACCCACGAAATCAGCTGTTTTTACAGCGAAAATAAAATCGTTTATCTGCAGACTCAGGACAGAGCTTATCCTTCAGATTTCACTTTAGATGAATTGACAGATGTGCTTGATGATAAGAAGTTTTTCCGCGCAAACAGACAGTTTATTATTAATTCGGATTACATCAAAAATATTCATACGTCACCCAATTATAAAGTGGAGCTCAACTTCCAGCCGCAGGAAGAAATTACAGTAAGCCGCGAACGGGGGAAGGATTTTAAAGATTGGCTGGTAAATTAGAATAAAAAAGAGGTCTGAATTTCTTCAAACCTCTGGCGATAATTATTTTTCAATTTCCTTTTCCAGCTTATAACCATATTTTTCAACTAAGATATAAGTTAGAACCACAAGAATGATACTTATCGTTAATCTCGAATTCTCGGGATGTACAATTTCCTGATAAAGATTGTATCCTAAAACTGCAGATACTACTGCAATTAAAACCTGATTTACATAAGCGTACTGATTTTTCAAAGAAGTTTTCATAATGATGTTTTTTATTGTTATTTATCAGGTAAGTATCACAATCTTAAATATGTTACAACAAATGAAAGTCCGGAAATATTGAAAACCTTATTATAAATGAATGTTTAATCTGCTGAATTTATTTCATTAAACTAATATTTGTAAGACCACCATCCGAAAGAATTTCTGTTCCTACAATAAAAGATGATTCATCTGACGCTAAAAATACAGCAGCATTTCCGATATCAGAAGGCAATCCCTGTCTTCCGATGGGTGTAATATCTATCCAGGTTTGTTTCACCTGGTCCAAATGTTCTTCCGGTACCATTTTCCCGAAAACCGGTGTGTCAATAGAACCGGGAGAAAGGGCATTCACTCTTATTTTTCGTGGAAGTAAATCTAAAGATAAGCCTTTTGCCAATGATATTATTGCTGCTTTTGCCGCCGAATAAATCGCCATTCCGGGTGCAGCACGATGAGCAGCACTGGAACCAATCAAAATAACCGAAGCTCCGTCGTTAAGGTATGGAAGTGATTTTTGGACCGTGAAATAGGAACTTTTTAAATTTAAATCCATATATTTATCGTAGCTCTCTTCTGTAACCTGGTCAATTGTACCCATCGCTACACCATCTACTACGCCTCCTGCATTGACGACCAATACATCTATTTTACCAAACTTTTCGAAGGTGTGTCTAAAAGTGTTTTCTAAATCATCAAGATTCGTGACATCTCCTACAATACCTATAAAATCTGTGCCCAAAGCTTCAACAGAATTATTCAGAGTTGCTTTATTTCTTCCGGTAATAGTGCCAACTGCTCCTTCGTTTTTAAAAGCTTCTGCAATCCCAAATCCGATACCGCTGTTTCCACCTGTAACAACGGTTACTTTATTTTTTAATCTGTTCATTTTTATTACATTAATTATAAGCCAAAAATTCCTCCTGAAACGGCGATCTGTTCACCGGTAATCCATCCTGCATCGTCCGAAGCAATAAATACAGCCACTTTTGCAATATCTTCCGGCTGTCCGGTTCGTCCGAGTGGAGTTGTAGATATAAGTTTTGCTTCAAATTCACTTCCGATAAAACCTGCGCTGTGAGATCCTTCTGTTTCTACAACACCCGGCAATATAGAATTGATGCGGATATTTCTTCCTGAAAACTCTTTTGAAAGCGCAACTGTAAAAGCATCTAACGCCGTTTTCGTAGCAGAATACACCGAACCTGTTGGCAACGGAGAACGGCTCGCTCCTGAACTGATATTGATGATGTTTCCTCCTTTTTCACCAAATAATTTTAATGCCGACTGAATCGCAAAAACAGATCCTAAAACATTAATGTTGAATTGCTGATGAAATGTTTCAGCGGTTACCTGTTCGATAGGTTCATAATTATAAATTCCGGCGTTGTTTACTAAAATATCCAGTGTGCCAAAAGCATTTTTGATTTCGTCAAAAAGTCTGATGACATCAGTTTCTTTCGAGACATCGCCCTGCACAGCCATTGCAGTTCCGCCATTGTTGGTAATCTCATTCACAACTTTATCTGCATCTTCTTTACTCGAAGCGTAGTTTACTACTACTTTTGCGCCTTCTGCTGCAAAATATTTAGCGATTGATGCTCCTATTCCTTTTGAAGCGCCAGTAACTAAAGCTACTTTATTTTTCAATTTGTCCATCGTTCTTATCTGTTTTAAAATTCTGAGACAAAATTATTATATATAAATTTATTTTGGTAACTTTGTAACGAAAAGTAACAGTAACGACGAAGTAACGTTGTAACATAAAAGTAACCACCTATGAGTTGTCAACCCTTAAAAACAGATGGTCATAAAAAAGAAATGATGGCCGTACAGGACTCGATGGATGTATTGAGCGGGAAATGGAAAATATCCATTATTTCATCAATTTGCTATTATAATAAGAGAAGATTTTCTGATATCCTCAACGACGTAGTAGGGATTTCTAATAAAATGCTGAGCAAGGAATTGAAAGAGCTGGAAGTCAATAAATTAATTAAACGAACGGTTTTAGATACTCAACCTATAACAGTACAATATGAACTTACAGCGCATGGTAAATCTCTGCAGACAATCATAAATAATCTGACAGATTGGGGAATAAAACATAGAAAAGAAATCATTGGAGGAGACAATAAAATTTCTAACGATTCTGAGCCGAATTTTGCTTTGGCTGAAAATGTTGAAGGTTAATAGTTTTAATTAAAATCTTGATAATTAATTATCGGAATTCCCAACCGATTTCTAGATTATAAACATAAAAAAGACCTGAAAAGGTAGTCATGGTCGGAAGATTTTTCTTCCGACTTTTTTGTGTTTTAGTAAAACAAGAAATTGTTTTAATTAATTGATTATCAAATATTTATGTTGTTTTTTTAGTTTAAATTTTGTATCTTTATCACTG
>NZ_MAUH01000069.1:0-481 GCF_001693475.1 Chryseobacterium sp. CBo1 | reverse complement strand
TGGGGCGTTTACCATCAGGCGCTGATCCTCGCGCTGTGCCAGTTCCATAACGACATCTATCAGCGCAAAGCCGACGATGTTTCAGACTTTATCTGAGCCATTTAGCAGCTGCGCCTCCAGCCACTGCTTCAGGGCTGGAGGTGCACTTTTCAGGCTGTTTGAGCCACGGGTAATCGTGGCAATCCCCGCACCCAGCTCATTCTTCAGCTCACGCTGGCTCATCTTGCCGCGCATCAGCTCCAGTTTCCCCCTACCAGCGATTTTTATGAAGGGCATTCAGGCTGGGTGCAAGCTGGGTGATGAGATGGCGCGCCTGACCGGTGTTGAGAATATTAAGCACAAAGGCGGCGCTATTGGGGCGTTTACCATCAGGCGCTGATCCTCGCGCTGTGCCAGTTCCATAACGACATCTATCAGCGCAAAGCCGACGATGTTTCAGACTTTATCTGAGCCATTTAGCAGCTGCGCCTCCAGCCACTGC
>NZ_MAUH01000068.1:0-515 GCF_001693475.1 Chryseobacterium sp. CBo1 | reverse complement strand
TTCCGGGAAGTGAAGCTTTATTTTCAGGGACAGAACCTGTATACGTGGACGAAATACTTCGGGGTTGATCCTGAGTTTAGTTCGGTGGGCTTTCTGCCGCCTTTGAGGACGTATTCTTTCGGTGCAACATTGTCACTGTAATCTTAAAATCCTTTTTAACCTTAATAGAAAAAAATAATGAAATTATTGATTTATATATTGAATTTGGCGGGAGCTTTATGTTTGATAACGGCTTGTGTATCCTGTGAAAAGATGATCGAAACTGACCTTCCCCAGAATCAGATTGATACTGAGGATGTGTTTAATGATGTGCAGACTGCCAATGCAGCGTTGTCTGCGCTGTATGCGGGGCTTTTTGATAATTCCCCAGTATCCGGGGATCAGTCGGGAAGGCTTTTGGGAATGTATACTGATGACCTGACGTATCATACGACGGCAACCAATAATGGTTTTCCTGAGATTTTTAACAATACGCTGATTGATTCCAGTATTCCTGTGAACTCTTTCTGGACGGC